>JANMJC010000191.1:0-3346 GCA_031371185.1 Paracoccaceae bacterium
GGCGTGCCAAGCCCCAGTTCATAGCGGTCCAACTCGATCCCGCCGGCCCCGCCCCCTGCCAGACCGAAATCGCCGATCGGACCTTCGTCGCCCAGACCCGCCATGATCCAGGCGGCGCGTTTGTGAAAGCTGTCGGGCATCCGTTCAAACGGCTGGCTGGCGTCCATGCCTTCGGCGGTGAACCCCAGACCGACGATCTTTTGCGGCGCGCGGCCCCGCGACCGCCACAGACCCGATTTCTGCCCGGTTGACGCCAGATACCCCTCGCCCGCCTCGGCCTGCCAGGCGCGGCTGCCGCTGTCCAGCTTGCGCACCTCGATGCAATGCGGCGCATCGGCGCGCGTGCCGGTCACCCAGTAATAGCCGTTGCCGCCAATGTACAAAACGCGGCCACCGCTGGCCAGATAGCCCTCGGTCCCGTCCAGCATCTGTTGCGAGTAATACTCGGGGTGGGTGCCGTTCATCACCGCCTTGTAAGGCTTCAGGCAATCCAGCCCCTCGGCATGCAGGTCGTGGTCGGTGATCAGGTCATAGTCATAGCCCGCATGGTCCAGCCACCAGATCAGCGACAGATCAGCAGGCAGGGCCCAGGGGAAATTCATCGCCGGCATCCGGTAGCGCGGCCGCATCGAGATGATCGGACGGCGCCACGACGAATAGCAGCACCCGGCCCCGTCGGAATGGTGGTCATAGGTCGAAAGGCCAAACTCCTCCAGCTTCTTGTATTCCAGATCCTCGGCCACGATCACCGGGGTATGGGCGGTGATGGCCTGGGCGATGGGCGCCTCGTAGGCCAGATGTTCGTTGGCATAGGCGAGGTAAGTGAAGGTCGGCAAAAGGACGGCGAGTTTGGCCTTGGGGGTTTTCGGGCGCACGATGAAGGGAATGGAATCGCTGGCCCCGCCGCCCGAAAGGATCAGACAGTAGACGCCGGATTTCAGATCGTCGGGCAGGGTCAGCGTGAATGTCTTGTCCCAGCCGCAATCGGTCATCGCGTCGTCGTGGTAATGCACGCCGCCAAAGGTTTCGGGCGCCAGACGATAGCTGTCTTCGCCCTGCCAGTTGAACCCGGTCATGCAGCGCACCGGACGGTTGACGCCCGTCAGGTGCAGCCCCTGCGGGCCGGTGTCGGGAATAAGGTCGCCCACGCCGTCGCGGGCCAGATTGGCGGTCGGGTCCCAATAGGCCAGCAGGCCGGGCGCGGAGGGGTCGGCACCTTTGGCAAGTGCCGTGACCTCGGCCCGGTCCAGAACGCGGGTGTAAACGCCCGAACGGTCGATCTTGCCGTTGTACAGAAATGCTCCGTAATGCCCGCGCATCTGGTTCCATGCAGTGGCCGAAGCCAGCTTGAAGCTGGCCTCCGCTCCGGTCGGCGCGGGGGCGTGGCGCAGGGTTTCTGTGATCCAGGTGTCGGTTTGCAGCGGCACCACGGTGGAAATCCGGCTGTTCCACGGATTGACGCAGGTCACGACGTGAAGTTGCGCCTTGCGGGTGGCGGCGTCGTATGAGGCGGCGACAAAGTACCAGACGCGCGGCATCAGGGTGATCTCGGTGCCCACCTCGTCCATGCCCGCGTCGTCGCCCACCCAAAATGCCAGATGGCCTGCCGGGTCGATGCCAAGACCAAAGCCCAGGGCGCGCTCGATCGCCCAACGCCCCATGATCTGCTGACGCTCGTCCTTGGCCATGGTGGGGCAGACATGGGCGAACAGGGTGAAACTGGTCAGCCCGTCCAGAAGCCCCTGCGGATCGGCGGCGCGGGCGAAACTGCCGACCTGGGTGAACTGGCGCTTGACCGACAGCGTTTCGGGCAGCTCGATGCTGACCGCATGTTCAACATAACCCGGGCCGTCGGGGTTCTCGTCGCCGTGGGAGACGCGGACAAGGCGGGCGGAGACCGTGTCGCGCCCCTCGACCGAAATCATGAAATCAACCGGGCCGCCAGCGCGCGCGGCCAGGGGATCGGCATAGCCGAAGATCCGGGTATCGGTCATGTCAGCTTTCCATCAGGTCATTGACGCGCAACAGGAACACGGCGTGATAGGCCTCGTTGATGTCGGAATAGAGGTGGTCATCCACCAGCCGCGGCGGCGCGCCCCGCACCCCCGAAAACGCCACGATCTTGTAGGCGTGAAAGGTTTCGGGCTGGCGCATGATGGCGTATTTGTCGGCCACTTCGGACCGGCGAAAATGGTTCAGAACCCGGCCAAGCGCATCGGAATGCTGACCCAGGGGATTCGCGCGATGCTCTTCGATCAGGGCGGGCGTGATCAGGGTCTTCAACTTGTCGCGCAGACGCTTTTGAAAGCGGCGAAAGTAGATTTCCTGCTTGTCGGCGATTTCGATGGCTTCTTCGGGCATGACATCGCCCCCCTTTTCGGTGCGGCGCGCGCGCGCCTCGGATTGAATGCGGGACCGCCAGCCGCGAAACTGTTCGCGCGCGCCGGCAAGTCCGTTGTGGGTGTACAGCGTAGTCAACAGCATGATCGCCGCGACCAGAAGAATGCGGACCGGGCCAAGGTCCAGCAGGCCCTTGTCGATCAGCACGACGATGGCGGTGCCGATCACCGCGCCTTCGGCCCGGCCAAGCCCCCCGATCACGATCATGGCGAACAGCAGCATCAACTGGTCCAGTGAAAAGATCGACGGCGAGATCGAGCCGTAGAACTGCGCATAGAACGCCCCGATCACGCCCAACCCCGCCGACGAGATCAGGAAGACATGCAGCCGGGCGCGGCGAAAGTCGATGCCGGTGGCTTCGGCAAAGGCCTCGTCCTCGCGCGCGGTTTGCAACAACATGCCAAGGCGTTCGGAATTGACGATGCGAAAGGTCAAGAGCGCCAGCAAGAGTATCGCGAAGGCCCCGGCAAAGCCCAGCAAAAGGCCGGGGCGCTGCAGTTGCCAGTCTTCGGGAATGAAAGAGCCGACGTTGTTGATCGACCCGTTCATCGCGGTCAGCGCCTTGAGTTGCTGCACGAAAACGCGGCAAATCTCGGCAAAACCCATGGTCAGAAGGGCGTAATACAGCCCGTCAAGCCGGGTCGATGGCAGGGCCAGAAAGCCGCCCACCACCAGACCGGCCAGACCGCCCGCGGCAAACATCAAGGGCCAGGGCAGCCCGGCGTAGACATTCAGCGCGGCGGCGGCGTAACCGCCGATGCCGACGATGGCCAGTGTCGCCAGCGAAAAGATCCCGGCGGTGCCGATCACCAGCGTCCACAACACGTTGATGGCCGAAAACATGCAGAAAATCGCCGCGATGGTCAGGGCGGAATTTGACAGGAACGGCGCCGACACGGCCAGCAGCGCCAGCGCAATCGCCCACCACAGGGGGCGCTTGTCGGCC
>JANMJC010000194.1:0-2834 GCA_031371185.1 Paracoccaceae bacterium
CCGCGATAGGCGCCCTCGCGGATCACAAGGTCCCACTGGAACGGCGGCTTGCCCTCGGCCCGGGTGCGCCAGATCTGGAACCCCTTGCCGTTGCCGGTGCCGGCATACAACCAGTCACCCACGCCGATCATCTCGAACACCCCCAGATTGGTGGTGTCGCCGAAATAGGGCACGTTGGTGATTTCCCAGTCGCCACCCAAAGGATCATCGGTGCAAAAGATCGTGCAGTCGCCGGTGGCGTTCACATTGCCGCCGGCCGACCCGGTCGGGCTGGTGAACAGCCGCCCCTTGAAGGGCACGATCAGGCGCAGGGTGGTGACGTTGTCGCCAAAGCTTGCAGGCATCGGCACGACGTCAAAGCTGTAGCCGTCGGCCGAGCGCAGGATCCGCGCGCCCTGCCCCCGGGCCGGGGTATAGGTCGCGGCGTACAGATGCGGTTTGTCGTCGGTGCGCGCCTGATAGACGCACATCGCGCGATAGCCGATCTCGCGCGGCAAGGCGTCACCTTCGACGTCGATCATCGGAGAGACAAAGGTCTGCGTCCAGCCCGAGTTTTCCACCCCCGGCAGCGCGGCCCGGGGATCAAACTGATAGACCCGCGCCCGCATGTCCTGCTCATAAACCGATTCCGGGCAGTCCACCGGCCAACGGTCGATCTTTTTCTGAATCTTCGACACCTTGAACAGACACAGGTTGCTGCGTGTGGTGCCCACGATCAGCCGGTCGTTGAACCAGGTCATCGAATGGGGATAGGCGTTCAGCTGGTCGCCGATCCCGTTGCGAGCAATGCGGCGAAAGTCCTTTGAAGACAGCCCCTTGTGGTGTAGAAGGTCACGGGTCATTTCGGTCATGGGCGCGCTCCGGTCACTCGTCCAGGGGCTCGGTCGGGGCGGGCGGAGACAGCGCGCGCAGGGATTCCAGCTCGGTCAGGACCTCGTCCAGCATGATCTCCAGAATGGCCGCCCAACCTTCCAGCTTGATGCGGTGCTGCACCAGCTCGTCCGTGCCGGGCAGTTTGACATCGTCATCCTGAAACTGGATCTTCAGCGCCGCAAAGACCCGGCGGCTAAGCTCGCCCAGTTTGGGATTGGCGATCAGGTCGAACGAGGTCAGGCCCTTGGGCTCGTCCGACTCGGGCGCGCCGTTGAAGACATGGGCGATGAATTTGCGGTGGTCCGGCACGCGCCGGGAGGTCAGCGCAAAGGTCGGTTTCTTGCGGGGGGCCATCTTAATACCCCAGATCTTGGGCAAGGGCGCGCACGCGCGGGTGCAAGGGCGCCTTGTCCAGCCGCCAGGGACAGGGGGCATCCAGCGCGGGCAGCTTGATCTTGCCCTCGCGCAGGCTGGGGGCGTTCAGGAAATTCACGTCATTGCCCAGGGGCGCATTGGCCGGCCCGACGCAGGAATAGACCGAGGCTTCGGGATGCTTCATCGCCGCGATGGCCGCAGGCTTGTCGGAAATCCCCAGCCAGCGGCACAGCGCGGGCAGGACCGTGTCCATGTCGTTCATCAGGGTTTCGCCCTGCAGGGTGATGAATTGCTCGTCAGGCAATTTGTCAAGGAACCGCAGAATCTGCACCTGCGCGTCGTGCCAGGCGATCTGGGGTTCCAGTTCCGAGATCACCTTGCGGCTGTCCACCGCATTCAGCGCCATCAACACGCCCATGCCGCCCTTGGCCTTCAGCACCGACTCGCCCTGCGGGATCGGGTGGCGCACCAGATGAATGAATTTGGCTTTGGGAAAGGTCGCCAGCATCCTTTCCATGTATTCCATGTGGCGCAGGACGCCGGGGCTTTTTTCGACGATGCGCAGCGGAGCGACCTTTTCGGTCAGTTCGATGAACACATCGCCCGCCGCGACAAACTCGCGCTGTTTCAGCCAGCGTTCGGCGGCGGTGACGGCGGCGATGCTTTGCTCGCCGGTGTAAAGCTGCGCCACCGCGCGCAACAGACCGTGGCGCATCGACTTCCAGAACGGCGACTTCTTGGCGCCTTCGGGGGTTTGCCCCGAATTGAATTCGGAGATCGTGGCGCATTGGAACAGGTTCAACTCTGGCACGCCGTACAATTCGGGGTGCTGGCCGATCATCGCGGCCACCAGCGACGAGAACGACCTTGGGGCCGCCAGAATGAAGATGGGGTCCCGAACCGTTGCGGCCGCTTGGGCGTCTGTTTCTGCCATGCTCACTCCCTTTGCAGCCATTTCCGGTCGGTCAGGTCTTCTTGCCTTCCAGGAACGGCACTTCGAACACCTTGCGGTGCATCACCGGACCATGCCCGAAATAGTCGCCTTCGCCAAAGCATTCCCCGTGATCCGCCGCAATGATGAAATGCGTGCCCTTGGGTGCCTTGGTCAACAGCGCGTCCATCACCCCGTCGACATATTCGACGCAGCGCACCTGCTGATCATGCAGCATGGCCATCTCGGCCTTGGTAAAGAACTTCTCTTCCTCGACGCCTGCATCGCCCGACCGCTGGATCGCGGCATCCATGCCCGTCACCACGCCATGCACGCCCGAGATGCGCGGCAGTTGCGCGTCCTTCAGCATGTAGGGATAATGGGTTTCCCCGAGGTTGAAGAAGCAGTAGCTGGGCTGGTCCTTTGAAAATGTCACCTCGTCGACCATGCCGGCAAAATCGTTGTGGTCCTTCATCAGCTTGTAATCGTCGAAGAACCGGTTGAACCCGGTCAGCGAGTTCAAAACCGGCATCGAAACCCGCGCGGTGGTGCGGTAGCCGTGCTTTTGCAGCACCTTGGCCAGGCTCAATTCGGGGACGAAGCTTTTGAACGACAGATCCGGCACTTCGATGCGGTCAACCCACCGCGCGAAGTC
>JANMJC010000201.1:0-4360 GCA_031371185.1 Paracoccaceae bacterium
GCGGAAGGGAATTTCGCGGCCGGGGCCGATATCGCCGAGATCGAGGGCAAAAGCAGCGCCGATGGCGCGGTCGATCCGCGCAAGGGCCATTGGGCGGCGATCCGGGCCTTTCCCAAACCCATGGTTGCGGCGGTCGATGGCTTTGCGCTTGGCGGCGGTCTGGAACTGGCCCTGATGGCGGATCTGATGGTGATGGGGTCCTCGGCACGGCTGGGCTTGCCTTAAACCAATCTGGGGCTTATCCGGGGGGGGGGGGGCGGGCAACGGCTGTTGGCGCTGGTCGGGCGGGCGCGGGCCGCGCGTCTGGTGCTGACGGGCGAAATCATCGACGCGGCGACGGCGTATGACTGGGGGGTCGCGGGCTATCTGGCGGAGGGTGATGCGCAGCCGCTGGCCGAGGCGCTGGTCGAAAAGCTGGCCCGGCGCGCGCCCTTGGCCCTGCAGGCCGCCAAGGCGGCGCTGATCGCGGGCGACGAGAAAGCGCTGGCGCTGCCCGAGGAGCGCGCGGCGTTCGAGGCACTTCTGGACAGCGCCGACAAGGCCGAGGGTATTGCCGCCTTCCACCAGAAGCGCCGGGCAGAGTTCACGGGCCAATGAGCGACAAGCCGATCATCGGGGTTGTGGGCCTTGGCACCATGGGTCTGGGCATCGCGCAGGTCTTTGCGGCGGCGGGCTTCCCCGTGATTGCCACCGATGCCTTCGCCCCGGCGCGTGACAGCGCGCTTGCCCGGCTGACCGAGGCTTTGACCGCTCGTGTCACCGCCGGCAAGTTGACCGAAGCAGCCCGCGACGCCACTTTGGCGCGGGTGCAGGTTGCCCAAGACCTGTCCGATCTGGCTCCCTGCGCCCTGGTAATCGAGGCGATCGTCGAGCGACTGGACGCCAAGCGAGGGCTCTTTGCGGCACTTGAGGCCATTCTTGCCCCCGATGTGGTGCTTGCCACCAACACCTCGTCCATCCCGGTTCATGCCATCGCGGCGGGCCTTGCGCATCCCGACCGCTGCCTTGCCCTGCATTTCTTCAACCCGCCCACGGCGATGAAGCTGGTCGAACTGGCCCGACACACGGGCACCTCCGACGCGGCGACGACCCTGGCGCGAAGCGTGACCGAAGCGGCGGGCAAGGCGGTGGTGAACTGCCCCGACCGCCCCGGCTTTATCGTCAACCGCTGCGCGCGGCCCTATTACGGCGAAGCGCTGGCGCTGTTGGCCGAGGGGCGCACCGCGCTTGAGATCGACGCTGCGATGCAGGTGGCGGGCTATCCTTTGGGCCCCTTCGCGTTGATCGACCTGATCGGGGCCGACATCAATCTGGCCGCGACCGAGGGGCTTTATGCCGCGATGGATCGCCATCCGCGCTATCTGCCCTTTCCCGCCCTGCGCGATCAGGTCGCATCGGGGCACCTTGGGCGCAAGACCGGACAAGGCTTTGTCTTTCCCCAAGCTGCGGGTCCCGCCCCGGCCGACCACGCCCGGATTGCCCTGCGGATCGAGGCGATGATGATCAACGAGGCGCATTGGCTTTTGGCCGAAGGGGGCACCACAGCGCAGGGCATCAACACCGCGATGCGCCTGGGCCTGAACTTTCCGCGCGGTCCGTTCGAGGCTTTGGAAATTCATGGCCGTGATCGGGTTCTGGCCGAATTGGCGCGGTTGCAACAGGCGGCGGTGCCCGCGTTGAAACGGCGTTATGAACCCGCCCCGCCCCTTCCGGGGCAACTTCCCTTGCGCGGCCCGCAGACAGGTTGACATGTCCGACAGCTATTTCCTCTATCATTCCATCGGCATGTACCCGGGCAAGGCCCGCGATCTTGCCGCCTCCCTGACCGAGTTTGCCGAAGTCTGGGGGCGCGGCGATGACAGCCAATGGGCCTATGTCCTGCCGCGCCGCCAGCGCTTCATCGACCGTTGGCGCGCCATCCTGAACGCCCCGCCCCAGACCATGACGACCTTTGAAAACGTCACCGCGGCGTTCCACGAATTGCTGGGCAGCCTGCCCGCGGCCCATCTCGCGGGCAAGCGCGTGCTGGTCGGGGCCGACTGCTTTCCCTCCAACCACTTCCTTCTGCAATCCATGGCGGCCCGGCACGGGTTCACCCTGACCACAGTGCCGATGCGTCAGGGGGCAGCCTGGGTCGAGGACGAGGATTTTCTGGATCACTGGACCCCGGACGTCGGACTGGCCCTGCTGACCTGGGTGTCGTCCACCTCGTCGCACCGCATCGACCTTGCGGCGATGGTGGCCCATGGCCGCCGCATGGGCAGTCTGGTGGGCGTGGACATCACCCAAGGGGCCGGGCTTTTACCCTTCGACGTGATGGCCCCCGAGGTCGATTTCGCGGTCTCGACCAGCCTGAAATGGATGTGCGGCTCGCCGGGGGCGGGGGTTCTGTATGTCTCGCCGCGCCTGACACCGCATCTGGCGCCGGAACTGTCCGGTTGGTTCAGTCAGGAAAATCCCTTCAACTGGGACATCTCCGCCTTTGCCCGCGCCCCCGATATCCGGCGCTTCGACAATGGCACACCCGGCTGCATGGCGGCGCTGGCATCCCTGCCCGCGCTCGACTGGCATGCGGCGCAGGACCATGCGGCGATTCTGGCGCAGAACCGGGCGCTGACGGCGCAGATCATCGCCGGGGCGGATGCCTTGGGGCTGACCCTGCTGACCCCGCGCGATGCGGCGCGGCGCGGCGGGTCGGTGATGCTGCGGCTGCCCGACAGCCACCCCGCACCCGGCGTCGTCGGCACCCTGCGCGATCACGGGGTGTCTGCCGATGCCCGCAGCCAGACCCTGCGCCTGTCACCCGGCATCCAGACCAGCTCGGCAGGCACCGCGCGGATGCTGGCGGCCCTGGGTCAGGCTTTGGGCCGCAAGGCCTGAGGGGGCCCCCGGCGTCAGGTCCTGTAATGGGTCGCGGCCACCCGCGCAACCTCTCCGTAGATGCCCGACAACCGGTACAGCGTGGGCGTCGCTTCGGCGCTGCGCCCGACAACGCCCGGCAGATTGGCGATGGCCGATGACCACGAAACCCGCTGTGTCCTTGCGCGGGAATGGCGCGATCTGATGCGCAGGATCGGTGCCTCAAAGTCCGTTTCGACCGGGACGGTCCCTGTTTCAAGGGCATCAGGGGCCTGAAGGGCGGCCCTGCGCCCGTCCGCGGTTCCGTCCCGGTGAGCATCGCGGCGGGCAGCCCGCAGGGCCGCGAATTCGCCCCCGACAGCGCCAACTTTCTGTTCACCCCCGCCATCGATCTGGCCCGTCCGAAAGACGAAATCGCCGCCCTCAAGGCCCAAGGCCGCCACCAGGAACCGCCGAGTCGGCGTGCTGACCTTCAGCCATGTCCCGTGCCGTCCGACCCGGAAAGAGGCGCAGGACGATGTGCGCTCCATCGTCGATGAAAACGCCAACGGGGTGGCGACCGACAACCTCTTCCGCCTGCAACTGGCCCATGCCCGGTCCTTCCGCATGATCTGCTTACCCGGATCCGCCCTGGCTTTGCCCTGGGTCACGGCGGCTTCCCCCCGATCGGCACCCCGGATCAGGGGGCGGCGGCGCTGATCTCGCTGCATGAACCCGGATTTGCCGGCTCGACCCTGTCCTTCGGGGACGACATCAAGGAGTTTTCCTGTTGCCGCGACGAGGTTCTGCCGCATCTGGCGCCTGCGGGCATCAGACAGGCGGCGCCAGACAAGGGGATCACCATGACCGAACCCGGTGCGAAAGAGTTCCGCAACGCGGTGCGCGCGCTGGTGGGCAACTGCAGCGTGATCACGGTCGGCCCGGGGGAGCCGGGTCTCGGGGCTGGTCGTCTCCTCGGCCATTTCCCTTTCAGCCGGGCCCGCATTTCTGCTCGCCTGCGTCAACCGCGCCTCCTCCGGCCATCCCCTGCTGCAAGAGGTCTGCTGCTTCGGCTGGTCCTCGCCTGGCGCGAACCATCAAGGCATTGCCGAGGGTATTCGGGCTTCGGCGGCGTCAAGGGACCCGAACGCCACCTGGGGGCCGAATGGGAAACGGCCGTGACCGGCGCGCATCTGTTGAAAGACGCGCCGGCCGCTGTCGACGGTCAGGTCAAGGAGTGTATCGAGCGCGCCACCCATTGTGTCGTGATCGGCCGGGTGCGGGCGGTGCGCGCTGACCTATTGGAACGGGGTCGACCGAGCCCTTCCGGCCTGATCCCAACCGGATTGCCACGACAGCCCCGCAGGGCCCTAAGTTTGCGCGCCGAAGGTATATTCCACCCTCCGTGCCCTTCATCTTGACCCAAATATTCCCGGGGGGCCAAGGCCCCTTGGCCTTGGGGGGGCTGGCCCCCCTTTTTTGCCTTGCAGCCCGCGCTGTCGGTGCGGGGCGGCGCGGGGGC
>JANMJC010000219.1:0-1732 GCA_031371185.1 Paracoccaceae bacterium
GTCGATGTCGATCTGGGCGGCGCGGGCGGCAAAGGTCTTGCCCATGTCGTTGACACGGGTCAGCACGGTTTGCACTTCCGGGCGGATGCGGGACAGATCATAGTAGTCGGCAATATCGCTCATGGGGGTCCTCGGGGATCAGAGTGCGAGGTCGCCTTGCAAGACGCCCTCCTTGACGTCGGTGGTCCCGTCAAGCGTGATGGTGCAGTTGCGCATCGGCTGGTCGATGTGACCAAGTGTATAGCGCCCGGCATATTGGTTGGCCCCGGTGGACCACAGGAACGACCCGGCCAGCGCGCGGAACTCGACCGCCTGCATGTCGGCCTTGTCGTACATCGCCGCCGAAACCCACCGCGCGCCGGGGTTCATGCCCCAACCGACATGGCTGAAGCCATAGGCGTTGCGGTCATTCCAGGCGTCCATGTACTCGCGGAAATGCAGGGCGTCGATGCCGTCGCCCTTGACCTCGGTAATGAAATCGTCGCGGATGGTGAAATCGATCCGGCTGGTCAGGGTGGATTTGAACGTCAGGTTCATGTCGCCCACATCCATCACGATTCGCCCGTTGACGGCATTCTTTCCCGGAAAGGCCAGACACAGCCCGCCCGGCCAATGCGCGACCGACCCCGGCGTGGTGCCGAACCCCGCCGTGCCGCCACAGGGCGCGCCGCGCAAATCGACCGTCAGATCGGTGCCCACCGCCGAGGTGACGCGCATTTCCGACGCCGCGCGCAGCATCTGGATGCCTGCCTGAACCTTGGGGCCGTGTTCAGCCTTCGGCTCGCAACGCTCCAGAATCTCGGGGTGTTCGTTGGTGATGACCAGAAGGCGGGCGCGTCCGGCCTCTTCGATCTCGGGCCATTCGGGGGCGTGGATCAGCCCCTCAACCGTGCAATCGACCACGACATCGACGCGCTTCAAAGCCTCGATCACCGCGCGGTTTTGCCCGATGGCCCAGGAGGTGCCGGTGGATTTCACCGGAACCGGAGCGGTTTGGGGCGGGGTCGGCATGCAGATCATGCAGAAATCGGCACCCAGATCATAGGCCGCCAACTCGCACAGATGCACCAGAACCTGGCGCGACTGGGTTTCGCTGAGGATGGCCACCTGCGTGCCGGGGCCGATCCCGTTCAGGGCAAGCACCCGGCGAAACGCCGCGAGCCATTTGCCTTCGATCCGTTCCTGCATCATCGGGGCGCCTCGCGGATTTGTTGAAAAAAGATTACCAACCGGTTTAGTAATTTCAACCTTGGAGGATTCTGTCAACCGGATTTTCGAAAATCGACCGGTTGGTTCGAAAGAATCTCAGGAAGGGTCCGGCAGGGGCCAGGTCGGACGCACCAGATCGAAGGTGTCATGACTGCGCACATAGCTTGAGCCAAAGCTGCGCGCGACAAGGTCAAGGGCAGGCGTGTCGATATGGGCGCGGGCGGCATCCTTGACGAAACGGTCGTCGACATGCACCGCCAGAACCCGGCCGATCACCACGGTCTGGTACGGGCCGGTGACCACAGACGACAGCGTGACACATTCAAAGGCCACGGGGCTGGCACTGATCCGGGGCGGGCGGATATGTACCGAGAGCTCGGTCGCCAACCCGGCAAGCGCAAGCTCGTTGACGCCGGTGGGCGCATCGGCAGCGGTGACGTTCATCGCCCGAACCAGAGCCTCGGGCACCAGGTTGACGACGAATTCGCCGGTGGCCAGGATGTTGGTTGCGGTGTCCTTGAAG
>JANMJC010000240.1:0-4647 GCA_031371185.1 Paracoccaceae bacterium
CCGCGCAGAAATGTCCCCAGATCGCCGGGGGTCAAAAGATACAACGGGCGCGAAACGGCATCGGCATCGGCGAATTCAGGGGTCATGTCGGTCCTGCTCAGGGCGTTACGACCGAAGTCTAGCCGTTCAGGTCGCGCCACGAAAGCCGGAAGACGACGGCGCTGCGCCCCGCGCCGGGGGGCTAGATCAGCCCCCGGCCTTCCCAGGCCTTCTCAGGCGTCAGGGACCGCTCTGCCACGCGCAAAAGCCGGGCCCAGACGGCCGCGAAGGCCGTGACGTCGCCGTGTTCGACGCAGCCTTTGACATCGCCGCAAACCTGCGAAAAGCTGACCATCCCCAGATTTTCGGCCATGCGCTGCAAGCGGCGCAACTGACGTGACAGGTCGGTCAGATCATGCGCGCGCACCTGATCGGCCAACCCTGCCATGCTAAGCGCCAGTTCACCCAAGGCGCGCGTCACCACCTGATCGGCCGAGGCCGTGTCGAGGCTGCGATAGATCGTGGTTATCGGTTCCGCATCATGCCTGATTTTGTCCTTCGGATGAAGGACCACCACATTCCCGTTTGACATCGCACACACCCTTTCGTCACACCCAGGGCCATCGTGCCCCTGCATGCTGAAGAAATGGTTGCGGGGCACCAACGAAAGCTTTCGAATTTTCTGCGAATGCAGCATAAACGCTCCACTGCCGCCCGACGCCTGCCATCAAAGGACCGCCCGATGAACCATGTCCGACCGCTTCCCGCCTATCTGGTGCAGCGTTTTCACGGCTGGCGGGCGACGACCTATCAGGACAACAAGGCGTGGTATCGGCGGCTGGCGGAAAGCGGGCAACACCCGCGCGCCATGGTGATTTCCTGCTGTGACAGCCGGGTTCATGTCACCTCGATCTTTGGCGCGGATGAGGGAGAGTTCTTTATCCACCGCAACATCGCCAGCCTTGTGCCGCCCCATAATCCCGACGGCGAACGGCACGGCACCTCGGCGGCGGTGGAATATGCCGTCACCTCGCTGGGGGTGGCGCATATCGTGGTGCTGGGCCATTCCAACTGTGGCGGCGTCAAGGGCTGCCTTGACATGTGCTGTGGTCTGGCCCCCGAATTGGAAGAGAAGACCAGCTTTGTCGGCCGCTGGATGGATATTCTGCGCCCCGGTTTTGCGCGCATCGCAAACCTGCCCGCCGATCAGATGCTGCGCGCGCTGGAAAAAGAGGCCGTGGTGGTCAGCCTTGAAAACCTGCTGACCTTTCCCTTCGTCAGGGCCGCCGTCGAGGATGACCGCCTGACCCTGCATGGTCTGTGGACCAACACCGGCGAGGGCGAGTTGGAGCAGTTCGACCCGCAGAAACACGAGTTTGCGGCGGTCTGAGCCGGTACAAAGCGCGGATCGGCAAACGCTGCCGGGGCGGAAATCGGGAACAGGGGCTGCAGGTCGGGCGTTCCGCGCCTGCAATTCCGGCCCCCGTCGCGCGGCCCGACCCGGCCTGCCCAAAGCCACGGCGATGGCTAAAGCGGTTCAAGTCTTGCCGGAATCGGAATTCAAACCAAGAGTGTTCGAATTCTGATACTTGATGCTTCAACGAAGACCTGAACCGCTCCAAGTCGATCTTCGGTCTTCTGGCTACCGGGTTGAAGCGGGGCGTCTCGGTTGTCAGCTACGGGTTGGACGAAACTGTGATCGCTCCGTTTCGGTCGGTCGGGCTTTGACCATTCGTCTGCCCAGTTCCGCGTCCCGCGCGGATCTCGGCGCTCGGTTTGGCAGCGGTTGCGACTGTGACTTTCGACACGACCCGCTTGATGGTGTCCGGGCAGGGCCGTGAAGGCAAAGGATGCCGGGTGGCCGTTCCCCCGCAGCCCTTCGGGGCGGCCAATCCGGCCCCGTGCGGGGACCCGCCCCAGGCGCGTCCGGGCCTGTGTTCAGACCTTTCGACGGCGAATGGCCTTGCCGGTCAACCAGATCATCGGCCGTCCGTTCCTCAAGCCCCTGATCCTTGACGCGCGAGGACACGCTGCTGACCCATGCGGCCGGACGCGGCGTTCACGGTCGTGGAGCGTCAGGTCGTCATGGATTCTGCCACCGCCACGCCAGGTCGGCGCGCAAGGCGGTTCTGACCGAGGAGTGCCCGCAGGGCTTCGACGAGGGGGCGCTACCGCAGGGCCATGCCCGTGGGCCAACGCAGTGACTGCTCGATCTCGATCGATTTCCCGGCTCCGGCGGGCAGATCGAACTCCCAGGCCAGAATGCCGCGCTGGCCATCGACGTTCTCTTCGGTGGGGGCGGGGTTTGCGGCGAAGGTCACCTCAAGATCGTCCTGCTCGGAATAGGGGATCTGATCGATCAGCCGCACCGGCCAGCTTTCCCCCGTCAGGTTCCTGACCGTCAGGGTCGCGGTCTGCGACTGTTCGGTTTCGCTGGACAGGATGCCGCGGTCCCCTTCGGAAACCTCGGGCATTCTGCGTTCCAGGATCAGCCCGTCGATCGCGCCGAACCCCTGGGTCACCTCGTCGCCCGGGGCCAGCAGGGGCAATTGCCCGGCCCCGATCAGGTTCCGGTCGCTGTACAGAAACACCGGGCCCGCAAGCAGCACCTCGCCGCTGGTGTTGGTGAAGCGGGCGGTCATGTAGGCCACCGGATCGGCGCGCGGCACGGCGACAGCCTGCACGACGGGCGCAAAGCTGACCTCGTCCAGCGCCAGCCGCAGGTTTTCAACGCCCGAGGCGACATCGGCCGGGGCGGCAGCATGATAGACCAGCACATCGCCCTGCATTTCGGGCATGGCCATGGTGGCAGCGGCCGGTTCTGCCATCGCCACCGCATCGCCCATCCCCGCGCCCTCGCCGGATTTGGCCTGCATCGCCATCTCGGCTTGCGGGTCATAGATCTCGCGGTAATCGGGATAAAGGTCTGACGCGGTGGTGCGATCCGACGGGCGCGCAGTCGACAGGGTCAGATCGACCCCGACCCAATCCTCGCCGGTATACTGCGTCACCAGGGCCCCGCGCGACAGGGTCAGGCTGGCCGGCGCGGCGCGGTGCAGGGTCAGCTCATAGGCCGGTGACCAGCCCGCGTCTTCCACCAGTTGGGTGATCGTCAGAAGGTGGGGGCCGGGAGTGGTGACCGTGACGGCAATCGACACGGTGGCATAGTCGGTGCTGGCGCCGGGCAAGGCATCGTAGACCGCCTGTGCGGAATCGCGCCGGCGGGTGGCCTCGGTCGCGGCCAGTTGAACCTTGCGCAAGGCAGCGCCTGCGCCAATGGCCCGCTTTCTGGCGGCAAGAACGCCGTCCGCGATCACCGCTGACAAGGATTTCAGGCTTTCCGCGCTCAGGCCCGCCCCCTCGGGCCGCGCGCCTGCCAGAAATGCCACCTCGGCATCGGCGGCCTCGATCTGTGCGGCAACGGCCGCCACGGCGTCAAGGTTTGTGTCCAGATCGGCCTGGGCGGCTTCAAGCCTGGCTTTGGCGGCCAGTTGCGCCGGGGTCAGGACCGGTTCTTTGGGGGGCATCCGGTCGCCGCGCAGCCAGACAGCCCCGACCAGGACCCCGTCTTGCCCGGTCACGCGCAGGCCCTCGGCGGCGGTTTCGGCGGGCAGATCGGTCAGCAGCAGGGTGTGGGCCCCGGCGGAGGCGTCAAAGCTTACCTCGCGCGTCAAGCTGGCGCCCTGGGGAAACAGGGTGACGGCCATCAGCCGCCCCGTGGCGGGGAGTTCGTCGGAAAGGGCGGTCGTCGCGGAGAAAAGCAAGCCTGTGGTCAGTAAAAGCCGGGTTCTGCGCATGTTACCCTCCGAAGGTCAGAGCTGCAGGTTAACCAGCCCCCCGGGCGGGCGAAAGCACCAAGCGCTCGCGTCAGCCAAACCTTGCCCGCAGAGTCCCCGACGTGGAGGTCCGGCCTTACAAGCGTCGCGCCCCCCCACCCCAGCCCTCCCCCACGAGGGGGGAGGGAGACGGCAGGGCCGGGCGGGGCGCATCCGTTGCAAGGCGGGATCGGCCAGGTTCTGCCCGCCCGTCCCACCTTGGGGAGGGCCGAAATGGACCACAGCGCGCCCCCCCACCGCAGCCCTCCCCCACGAGGGGGGAGGGAGGCGGCAGGGTCGGGCGGGAGTTGCGTCTTGCGGCGTTGGGCTGCCAGGCGGGCAACCGTCGATGCCAATTGCACCAGCCCGCCCTTGGCCTTATAGCCCCGACCAGGACTTTCGTGCAGGAGGCTGTCATGACCCACACCGCGTTGGAAACCGCCATCGAAGCCGCCTGGGAAGATCGTGACGCGATCAGCCCTGCCACCAAAGGCGAGGTGCGCGACGCCATTGAGGCCACCCTGACCGCGCTGGACCGGGGCACCTTGCGGGTGGCGGAAAAGCGCGGGGCCGACTGGCACGTCAACCAATGGGCCAAGAAGGCGGTGCTCTTGTCGTTCCGGCTGACCGAGATGTACGAAATCGCCGGCAGCAACGGCGGCGCGAACTGGTGGGACAAGGTGCCGTCCAAATGGCAGGGCTGGAGCGAAGCCGACTGGCGCGCGGCGGGTTTTCGCGCCGTTCCCGGGTCGATCGTGCGGCGGTCCGCCTTTATCGCCAGGGGCGTGGTGCTGATGCCGTCTTTCGTGAACATCGGCGCTTATGTGGACGAGGGCGCCATGGTGGACGGCGC
>JANMJC010000243.1:0-3584 GCA_031371185.1 Paracoccaceae bacterium
ACTGGTCCAGCCGCAGGGCAAGGGCCGGGTCGTGCAGGGCCAGAATGCCCGCCGCCAGCAGCCCGGCATTCGCCGCCCCCGCAGCGCCGATGGCCATGGTGGCCACCGGATAACCGCGCGGCATCTGGACGATGGAATACAGGCTGTCGACGCCCGACAGGGCCTTGGTGTGCATCGGCACGCCGATCACCGGGATCCGGGTTTTTGACGCCATCATGCCCGGCAGATGTGCCGCGCCGCCCGCGCCCGCGATGATCACCTGCAATCCCCGGCCGGCCGCCTGCGCGCCGTAAGCCCAAAGCCGGTCCGGGGTGCGGTGGGCCGAGACGATCCGGGTCTCGTAGCCCACGGACAATTCGTCCAGAACTCCGCAGGCGTCCTTCATCGTCGGCCAGTCCGACTGCGACCCCATGATGATGCCGACCTGAACCGTCATGCCCGTCTCCTTGCGCTGTCGCCCCTTACCTTGCGGGATGGATCAAGGCAAGCCGACCGGGCGCGCGACGTCAGGCGATGATATCGGGAATCAACTGGTCCTCGATCTTCACGATCTGGTCCTTCAGCGCCAGCTTCTGCTTTTTCAGCCGCCGCAGGGTCAACGGATCGGGGCGACCGGCGGTCTCCAGAACATGCACCGCCTCGTCCAGATCCCGGTGCTCTTGCCGCAACACCCCCAGCCGCACCCGCAGCATGTCTTCATAGCTCATCTCGTTGGGGGCATTCATCGCGGCTGGGACATCCGTCTTGCTGTTCAGCAGATGATATCGCGATTCGAATGCCCCGCGAGAAGATTCTGCAAGACATCTTCAGATTTCCTCAGGGCTCCCGACCTTGCGCTGCGGGGTCTTGCCCCCCATATTTGCCCCAAGGGTCAGGCCGCCGAAATCGGGGCCGCGATCTTGGTGTCGCTTGCACGAAGGACATGAACATGACGAAGCTGACTTTTGGCTCTCATCCCTATCTGCTGGGATTCGAGCAGTTGGAGCGTTTGGTCGAACGCACCGCCAAGACCGCCTCGGAAGGCTATCCGCCCTTCAACATCGAGGCGACCTCGGACAACACCTATCGCATCACCCTTGCCGTGGCCGGGTTCCGCGAGGATGATCTGGCCATCACCGTCGAAGACCGCCAGTTGGTGGTGCGCGGGCGTCAGGTTGAAGACACCGCCGAGCGGATCTTCCTGCACCGCGGCATCGCCGCCCGGGCCTTTCAGCGCAGTTTCGTGCTGGCCGACGGGGTTGAAGTGGCGGGTGCCGGGCTGGAGCATGGGCTGTTGAACATCGACCTGCGCCGCTCGGTTCCCGAATCCGTGGTGCAGACCATCCGCATCGGCCGAAAATAGGAGATCCTTGATGGACGTCAAATTCAAAGGGCTGCCCGATACCGACACCAGCATCGTCTACGTCCGGCCCGTGGTCGTCGATACCCTGCCGGACGAGGTGCGCGCCCAGATCGGAGATCTGACGACGGTCTATGCGGTTCACCGAACGAATGGGTTGCAGGTGGCTCTGGTGGCCGACCGCAGGCTGGCCTTTGCGCTGGCGCGCGAGCACGACTTCGCGCCAGTTTCGGTGCATTGACTGCCCGGGCAGCGTCTAGTCCTTTTGGCAGAGAGGTCTGCACCTGTCGGTTTCTGCATCGCGAGTGCAATTGCTGCGGTCGCATTCTGGCCCCAGATCGGCGGCAGGACGCAGCTTCGGGTGGACAGGCCGCCCGGCTGACGGCAAGCACAAGGTGAAAATCATGGCGACGAAAGACGGATACAACGGGCTGCAGATTGTTCTGCACTGGGCAACGGCGGCGCTGATCGGCGCAAACTATTTCGTTAGCGGGGGCATGGAGCAGGCGTTTGACGCCAGGATGCAGGGGCAGGCCCTTGGCGGGCTGGTGCCCGCGTTCCACGTCTGGGCCGGGTCGGCGCTGTTGGTCGTTGTCCTTGTGCGTCTGGGGGTCCGCCTGAGGACGGGTGCACCGGCTGCGCCGCGAAATGGCCTTTCGGACCGGGTGGCGGGTCTTGTCCACTGGGTTCTGTACGGGCTGATGATCGCTGTTCCGGCCCTGGGGGCCTCGGCATGGTTCCTGGGAATTGATCAGGCCGCCGCTCTGCATGTGCTGGTGATGAATGCGATAATGGTGCTGATCCTGGGCCACGCGGCCATGGCGCTTTTTCATCACTATGTGATGAAAGACGGGCTGCTGAGCAAGATGACACCGCTGCGCTAAGGCGCGCTGTCTTTGTAATTCCCCAAGTCAAAGACGCCGCCCCAAGGGGCGGCGTCAATCTATTTGGCTGTGGCCGGCTCAGGCCTTGATCAGACCCATCGATTCCAGCTTCAGGATCACCTGATGGGCACAGCTGTCAACATCGTTGCCTTCGGTCTCAATCACCAGTTCGGCATTCACCGGGGCCTCGTAGGGGTCTGAGATTCCGGTGAATTCCTTGATCTTGCCTTCCCGCGCCAGCTTGTACAGCCCCTTGCGGTCGCGCTTTTCGCATTCTTCCACCGTGGTCGCGACATGGGTCTCGATGAAGGCACCATAGGCTTCGATCATCTCGCGCACGGCGCGGCGGGTGGCGGTGTAGGGCGCGATCGGTGCGCAGATGGCGATGCCGCCGTTCTTGGTGATCTCGGACGCGACATAGCCGATGCGGCGGATGTTGATGTCGCGGTGATCCTTGCTAAACCCCAGTTCGCTGGACAGATGCTTGCGCACCACGTCGCCGTCCAACAGCGTCACCGGACGCCCGCCCATTTCCATCAGCTTGACCATCAGCGCGTTGGCGATGGTTGATTTGCCCGAGCCGGACAGCCCGGTGAAGAACACCGTAAAGCCCTGCTTGTCGCGCGCCGGAGAGGTCTTGCGCAGTTGCGTGACCACTTCGGGGAACGAGAACCATGCCGGAATGTCCAGACCCTCGCGCAGGCGGCGGCGCAGTTCGGTGCCGGAAATGTCCAGAACCGTGCAGCCCTCGGGCACTTCGTTGGCGGGGTAATACTGGTCGCGCTCCTGCACATAGACCATGTGCTTGAAGTCAACCATGGTCACGCCGATCTCGGCCTCGTGCTCCTTGAACAGGGTCTGGGCATCATAGGGGCCGTAGAAATCCTTGCCGGCGCTGTTCTTGCCCGGACCGGCATGATCGCGGCCGACGATGAAGTGGGTCACGCCGTGGTTGCGGCGGATCAGCCCGTGCCAGACGGCCTCACGCGGGCCGGCCATACGCATGGCAAGGTTCAAAAGGCTCATCGTGGTGGTGGATTGCGGATATTTGTCGATCACCGCCTCATAGCAGCGCACACGGGTGAAATGGTCCACGTCGCCGGGCTTGGTCATGCCGACGATGGGATGGATCAGCAGGTTGGCCTGGGCCTCGCGCGCGGCGCGGAAGGTCAGTTCCTGATGCGCGCGGTGCAACGGGTTGCGGGTTTGAAAGGCCACGACCTTGTCCCAGCCAACCTTGCGGAAATAGGTGCGCAACTCGTTCGGCGTGTCGCGGCGCGATTTGAAGTCGTAGTGGATCGGCGCCTGCAACCCCTCGACTGGGCCGCCCAAATAGACAGGACCGGCGGTGTTGTGCAGAT
>JANMJC010000252.1:0-8491 GCA_031371185.1 Paracoccaceae bacterium
GGCCCTGGCCCATGATGGTCTGAAAGCGGAAGTCGTCTACAACGGCCCCCTGTCCGCGCCGATTGCCAAGGGTCAGGAAGTGGCCCGCCTGATCATCCAGCGCCCCGACATGGAGCCGGTAGACATTCCCCTGGTCGCGGAAACCGACGTCGGGCAAGGCGGCTTCGTGAAACGGCTGACCGTGGCGATGGGCGACCTGCGCGCCAAGTACCTGAGCGGGATCTAGTCCGCGGTGCCCGGCGCATTCCTGTCGTTCGAAGGCATCGACGGTTCGGGCAAATCGACGCAGGCCCGGCTGCTGGTGCAGGCGCTGCGCGACCGCGGCCATATTGTCTGCCACACCCGAGAGCCGGGCGGCAGCCCCGGTGCCGAAGAGATCCGCCGCCTTGTGCTGGAAGGTCACGCCGATCGCTGGTCGACCGAAACCGAGCTTCTGTTGTTCACCGCCGCCCGCCGCGACCATCTGGAAAAGACCATCCGCCCGGCCCTTGCGCGCGGCGAAGTGGTGATCTGCGACCGTTTTGCCGATTCCACGCGCATCTATCAGGGCCTGACGCGCGGCGACCTGCGCGCCATGGTCGACCAGTTGCACGGGCTGATGATCGGGCAGGAACCCGACCTGACCCTGCTGATCGACATCGACGCCGCCCAGGGACTGGGCCGCGCCGTCAGCCGCCCCGGGCCAGAGGTGCGCTTTGAGGAGATGGGGCTGGACCTGCAACAAAAAGCCCGGACCGGGTTTCTGGATCTGGCCCGGGCCGATCCGTCGCGGTTTCGGGTGATTGCGGGGTCGGGGCCGGTCGAAGAGGTGCAGCGCCAGGTGCAAAGCGCCGTTTTGGCGCATCTGGCCGCGCGATGACCACCGCCACACCCGAACCCGATGCGCTGGACGGGGCGCCGCACCCGAGGATGACCGACCGGCTGTATGGCCATTCCGGGGCCGAGGCGGCGTTCCTGCAGGCCTTTCACACCGGACGGCTGCACCATGGCTGGCTGATCAGCGGGCCGCGCGGGGTCGGCAAGGCCACGCTCGCCTGGAAGATCGCGCGCTTCCTTTTGACCCAAGCCGAGGACGACGGCGGCATGTTCGCCCCGCCACCGCCCCAAACGCTGGACAGCCCGCCCGATCACCCGGTTCTGCGCCGATCCCGCGCGTTGGCCGAGCCGCGCCTGTACCTGTTGCGGCGCGGCCATGACGACAAGAAGGAACGCTGGCAGGACATCATCTCGGTCGACGAGATGCGCAAGATGCGCAGTTTCTTCACCTTTTCCGCTGCCGATGGCGGGCGCCGGGTGGCGATCGTCGATGCGGTCGACGACATGAACATCGCCGCCGCCAATGCCCTGCTGAAAACCCTGGAAGAGCCGCCAGCCAAGACCACGCTGCTGCTGATCTCGCATCAGCCGGCCAAGCTTTTGCCCACGATCCGGTCGCGCACGCGCGAGTTGCGACTTGGGCCTCTGGGGCCGCGCGACCTGTCAGAGGCCCTGGCGCAGGCGGGCGGTCAGGTTCCCCCCGGCGAAGAGGCGGCACTGGCCGAACTGGCCGCCGGGTCGGTGGGCGCCTCGTTCCGCATGGTGGGGCTGGACGGTCTGACGCTTTATGCCGCGCTGATCACCCTGTTCACCACCCTGCCCCGCCTGTCGCGCCCGCTGGCGATCAAGCTGGCCGATGCGGGGGCGGCACGCGGCGCCGAAGCGCAATTCGATCTGATCGTCGGGTTGATCGACTTCTTTCTGGCCCGTCTGGCGCGGGCCGGGGCCTCTGGCACGATCCCCCCAGAAGCGGCAAGGGGCGAGGCCGCCCTGCTGCGCCGCCTCTCGCCCGACCCCTTTGCCGCCCGGGCCTGGGCCGATCTGGCGCAGGGGCTGGGGGTGCGGGCGCGGCGCGGGCGGGCGGTCAACCTTGACCCTTACGCCTTACTGATGGATATGGTGCTGAAGATCGACGAGACGGCCGCCGCCCTGGCCTGACCCGTCGATGGGCACAGGGTCCACAAGATGCGCAGTCTGCCCCACGTCGCGCCCGGGGACCTGTGCAGACAGATGAAACGGCAAGGAAAAGGCCAGGCCCGTCGTGAAACCCCTTGAGCTTGTCGACAGCCATTGCCACCTTGATTTTCCCGATTTCGAGGGTGAGTTGCCCGACCTGATCGCGCGGGCCCAAAATGCGGGCGTGACGCGCATGGTCACGATCTGCACCCGCCTGCGTCACGAGCCGCGCGTGCGCGCCATCGCCGAGACCTTCGGGCCTGTGTTTTATGCCGCAGGCACCCATCCGATGTCGGCCGCCGAAGAGCCGATGACCTCGGTCAAAGCGTTGGTCGCGCTGGCGCAGCACCCCAAATTCGTCGGCATCGGCGAGACGGGGCTGGACTATCACTATACCGCCGACAGCAAGACCCTTCAGCAAACCAGCCTGCGCCTTCACATCGAGGCCGCACAGGAAACCGGCCTGCCGCTGATCATCCACGCCCGCGCCGCCGACGACGACGTGGCGGCAATTCTGGCCGAAGGTCTGGCCCGCGCGCCCTTTTCCTGCGTGATGCACTGCTTTTCATCCGGGCCCGACCTGGCGCGGGCCGCCTTGGACATGGGGTTCTACCTGTCGATGTCGGGCATCGCGAGCTTTCCCAAAAGTGGCGATCTGCGCGCGATCTTCGCGGCGGCCCCGCTGACCCGCATCCTTGTGGAAACCGACAGCCCCTATCTGGCCCCGGCCCCCCATCGCGGTCGGCGCAACGAACCGGCCTACACCGCCTTTACCGCGCGGACCGGCGCGCAGGTTTTCGGCGTGACCGAGGCCGAATTTGCCGCCGCGACAACCGCCAATTTCGACCGGCTGTTTGCCAAGGCGGCCGCATGGCGCGGGCCTTTGGACACCCGGTCATGAACAGAACGCGCTTTACCATCCTGGGCTGCGGCTCGTCAGGCGGGGTTCCGCGCCTGGGCCCCACCGGCGCGATGTGGGGCGACTGCGATGCCAGCAACCCGATGAATCGCCGCCGCCGCTGCTCGCTGTTGGTGGAACGATGTGTCGGCGAGGCGGTGACGCGGGTGTTGATCGACACCTCGCCCGATCTGCGGGAGCAATTGCTGGATGCGGGGGTCGGGCGGCTGGACGGCGTGATCTATACCCATTCCCACGCCGACCATGTTCACGGCATCGACGATCTGCGGGCGGTGGTCCTGAACATGCAGCAGCGCCTGCCGGTCTGGGCCGATGCGCCCACGCAGGGTGAGTTGATTGCCCGGTTCGGCTATGCCTTCGTGCAGCCGATGGGCAGTCCCTATCCGCCGATCCTGGACCTGCGCGCGATCGGCGACGAACCCTTCGCGGTCGAGGGCCCGGCCGGCCCGATCCGCTTTACCCCGTTCCGGGTGGATCACGGCTCGATGGAGGCCCTGGGCTTCCGCATCGGGGACCTTGCCTATCTGCCGGATGTCGTGCGCATCCCTGACCGGGCGCTGACCCATCTGCAGGGGCTGGACATCTGGATCATCGACGCCCTGCGCCGCAAGCCGCATCCGACCCATGCCCATCTGGAACTGACGCTGGAGTGGATCGCCGCCTTGCGCCCCCGCCGCGCCATTCTGACCAACATGCACCTTGATCTTGACCATGCCGCGCTTTGCGCCGAATTGCCGCCCCATGTCGGTCCCGCCCATGATGGCATGGTGATTGTCGTGGACGATGCGTCTTGACCGCCCTGATCGACGTCATTCTGCCGGTGTTTCTGATCGTCGGCTTTGGCTATCTTGCGTCCCGGATGCGGTGGATCGGGGTCGAGGAGGTGGACGGGATCATGCGCTTTGCCCAAGGCTTCGCGCTGCCGGTCCTGTTGTTCAAGAACATCGCGACGATTGATCTGGCATCCGCCTTTCAGCCCGGGCTGCTGCTGTCATTCTACATCGGGGCCTTTGCCGGCTTCGCGCTTGGCTTTGGCGTGGCGCGCTTTGCCCTGCACCGCCCCTTGACCGAGGCGGTTGCCGTGGGTTTTGCCTGCCTGTTTTCTAACTCGCTGCTGTTGGGTGTGCCGATCACCGAACGCGCCTATGGGACGGGCGCCCTGTCCGGCAATTTCGCTATCATCTCGATCCACGCCCCGCTGATCTATTCCTTTGGGATCATGTTGATGGAAAGCGCGCTGGCCCGCGAAAGCGGCGGCAAAAGCCGGACCGCGATCGCGCGTCAGATCGCGCGCGGGGTTCTGACCCAGCCGCTGGTCGTGGGTCTGGCGCTTGGCTTTGCGGTCAACCTGTCGGGGCTTTCCCTGCCGTCTGCGGTCGCGTCGGCGGTGGGGATGCTGGCGGCCTCGGCCATTCCGGCGGCCTTGTTCGGCTTGGGCGGCGTGTTGTGGCGCTACCGCCCCGAAGGCGATGCCACGATGATCGCAACCGTTGTCGCGGCCTCGCTGATCCTGCATCCGGGTGTCACCTATCTTCTGGGGCGCTTCGTGTTCCACCTTGACACCCCGGCCCTGCGGTCCGCCACGATCACGGCCGCCATGGCCCCCGGCGTCAACGCCTACATGTTCGCCTTCATGTACGACGTGGGCAAACGGGTGGCGGCCACCTCGATCCTTGTGGCCACGGGCCTGTGCATCGGCAGCGTGTGGATCTGGCTGCATATCCTGCCTTAGGTCCGGGTTTTGTCGCCACAGTGTTGACCATATGGAAACAGACTGGCAGGTTGCCGCGACACCAAGGGCCCCGCAGAGGGCGCAGCAAAAGGGCAGCAGATGTACATTCCCGCCAAGGGCCAGCAATACGCCCGCTTTCTGGACCAGTTGCACAGCGCGACCCTGTTCGACTGGTACATGGAGATCGGCTGCCGCACCGGTCGCACCTTTGCCCCGGTCCGGTCCAAAACCGTGGCGGTGGACCCGTTCTTTCTGGCCGAGACCAACATCATCGGCACCAAACCGGCGCTGCATCTGTTCCAGACCACCTCGGACGCCTTCTTTGACAGCGGCTTTCTGAAAAAGAACGGCATCAAGCTGTCGTTCAGTTTTCTGGACGGGATGCACCTGTTCGAATACCTGTTGCGCGATTTCATCAGCACCGAGGCAAACTCAACCCCGGACGGCGTGATCGCGCTGCATGATTGTTGCCCCGCCAGCAACGACATGACGACGCGCGATCTGGAGAACCTGCCCCGTGGGTCGTGGTCGGGGGATGTCTGGAAGCTGATCCCGATCCTGCAGGAATACCGCCCCCGACTGAAGATCACCGTGCTGGACTGCAAACCGACCGGGCTGGTTCTGGTCTCGGGGCTGGAGCCGAAAAGCACGGTTCTGGCGAAGAACTACGACAGGATCCTGTCGCAATACACCGGGCTTGATCTGGCCGGCTTTGGCCCCGACCGCTTTTACGCCTCCTTCGACTATACCGACGCCCGCAGCTTTCGCGACGACGGCTATCCCCTGTTTGCGGCCAGCAGGCTGGATGCGGGCACCGCGCTTCATCCCACCAAAGTCTCGCCCTGATGGGTTTTGACCCCGACCTGCCGCTGCGCCACGCGGTGATCGACAACGCCGTGGTCCTGTCGTTCGGCGGCGGCAAGGCAAGGTCGGTCAGCCGCCCTGCCGGGGTTTTCGACGCCGCGGGCATCTATCAGCCGCTGGCTCAGTGCTGGCGCGACTCGCGCGGGCATACCACCGCCCCCGCCCCGGCCCCCGCGCCCGACCAGATCACCGACACCCTGCGCGGCACCTGGCTGTTCGGCGGCATGCTCTATGCCCATTTCGGGCATTTCCTGTGCGAATCCACTGCGCGGCTCTGGGGGTTGGACCTGCCCGGCCTGCGCTTTGACGGCGTGATCTTTCACCCCAAGGCCCGCCTGCCGCGCATGTCGCGGCTGATCAATCCGACCAGGCCCTGGCTGGCCGTTGCGGGCTGTGCCCTGCCCGTGGCCGCCCCGCCCGACCCGGTGCGCATCGAACGGCTGGTGGTGCCCGAACAGGGTTTTGGCACCGGCGACATGGTGGCGGGCCGCCCGGAATACCGCGATTTCATTCGCCGCCGGTTCGGGGCCAACATCGCCCCACAGGGGGGCGAGCGCCTGTATATCTCGCGCAGCCGTCTGTATTCCAAACGCGGCCGCATTCTGGGCGAGGTCTTTCTGGAGGCCGCCCTTGCCGCCGAGGGCTTTGAGATCTTTCACCCCCAGGACCACGCCATCGAGGTGCAGGTCGCCCGCTACAAGGCCGCCCGAACGGTGATTTCCACCGATTGCTCGGCGCTGCATCTGTCGGCGCTGTTCGCCCGGCCCACCGACCGCGTCGCCATCCTGGCCCGCCGCCCCGGCCCGACGATCGACGATTTCCGCGCCCAATACGCCGCCTTCTGCGGGTTGGCCCCCAGCATCATCAGCCATCTGACAGCGCTGCATTCCCTGGAGGGTGCCAGGCTGGCCCAGATGTCCGAGATCTATGCCGAGGTCGATTTCGCCGCCCTGCGCCAAAGCCTGATCGACGCGGGGTTCATCGGCGGGGCGGCCTGGGCCCTGCCCGACCGGGCAACGCTTTTGGCCGAACTGGCGCTCTATGCCGAACGGCAGGGGCAGGATGTGCAGGAAATGGCGCTGTAGGGTTTGGGGGGATCGGCCCTTGTGGATGCGGCTTTCCCCATGTTGTCCGGTCCGGTCAACCACACTCCTGTTTTAACCCGCCCCCCCTTGCGGTTTGGGTCCAAGGTCAGGCCGGGGTGACGCCGCGCAGACGTTCCGACCGGCGGCGCAGCAACTCCACCACGGTCAGCAAGGAAATCGACACGATCACCAGGATCGTCGCCACCGCCAGGATCGCCGGGCTGATCGCCTCGCGGATGCCGTTCCACATCTGGCGCGGGATGGTCTGCTGATCCGGGCCGCCGATGAACAGCACTGCCACCACCTCGTCAAACGAGGTGACAAAGGCGAACAGCGCCCCCGAAATCACCCCCGGCAGGATCAGCGGCATGATGATCTTGAAGAACGTCGTGCGCGGGCTCGCCCCCAGGCTGGCAGAGGCGCGGATCAGCGACTGGTCGAACCCCGACAGGGTGGCCGTCACGGTGATGATGACAAAGGGTATGCCAAGCGTGGCATGGGCCAGAATGATGCCGAAATGCGAATTGGCCAGACAGCCCTTCTGCGAAAGGATCGGGGCAAAGACCGAGCCGAGGGCCGTCTCGGGCGGCAGGCAGGCGCTGGAGTAGAAAAAGAACAGCCCGGTCCCGATGATGATGATCGGCACGATCATGGGCGAGATCAGGATCGCCATGATCAGGCGGCGGTAGGGCATCTCGGGGCGGCTTAGCCCCAAGGCCGCCGTCGTGCCCAGAACCGTGGCCAGAATGGTCGCCCACATCCCGATCCACAGCGAGTTCTTCGCAGCCTTCACCCAGGTCGCCTGCTGCCAGACCTCGGACCACCAGGAACTGTCGCGCGGGGCATTCTCGGACGCGCTGAGCCCAAGCGTCAGAAGCGTGTCATACCAACGCAACGAATAACCGGTGGGATCGAAGGTCAGCATCTTCTGGGTAAAGCTGAAATAGGGCTCCACGTTGAACGACAGGGGAATGACGATCAGGATCGGGGCCACCAGAAACAGGAAGACCAGCGCGCAGATCGCCCGGTACGCATAGTACCACAGGCGTTCCAGCGGCGAGGCATAGATCGGCAGGGCCATGGTCTTTCCTTTACCCGAGTTTCAGACGGTCGATGCCGATCAACTGGTCATAAAGCCAGTACAGGATCAGCACGGCCCCCAGAAGGATCGAGGCCAGCGCCGCCGCCATCGACCAGTTGGACTTGTTCATGTGAAAGCTGATCAGGTTCGAGATCAACTGCCCGTCCGCCCCGCCGACGAGCGCGGGCGTGATGTAATAGCCCACGGCAAGAATGAAGACCAAAAGCGAGCCCGCCGCGATGCCAGGCAGGGTCTGGGGCAGATAGATGCGTCGGAAGGTGGTCCAGCTTGTCGCCCCCAGGGATCGCGCCGCCCGGGCGTAGCTGGGCGGGATCACCTTCATCACCGAATACAGCGGCAGGACCATAAAGGGCAGAAGGATATGGGTCATCACAATGATGGTGCCGGTCTGGTTGTAGATCATCCGCACCCGGCCATCATCGCCCAAGATCCCCATCCATACCGCCAGATCGTTCACGATCCCCTGTTCCTGCAGAATGGCGATCCACGAGGTGGTGCGCACCAGAAGCGAAGTCCAGAACGGCAAGAGCACCAGGATCATCAGCAGGTTTGACTTGGCCATCGGCAGAACCGCCATCAGATGGGCGATGGGAAAGGACAGGATCAGGCACAGAACGGTGATCACCAGAGACAGGCCAAAGGTCCTGGCGAAAAGATAGACGTAGATCCGCTCGTTGTCCGGCACCCGCTCCAGCCCGCCATCCACGCTGCGGGTGAAATCGGTCGACACCATGTAAAAGTCTGTCGTCCAGGGCGAGGAGGCGTTGCGCATCGCCACCCACAGCAAGGGATCGCCC
>JANMJC010000254.1:0-4058 GCA_031371185.1 Paracoccaceae bacterium
GCTCCAGGTACAGGCCAGAATGCCAAGCCCGCCGGCATTGCTGACGGCGGCAACCAGTTCAGGGCTGGTCGCCCCTCCCATGCCCGCCTGAACGACGGGTTGGGTGATGTTCAAGACCTTGCACAGAGCAGTTTGCATGACGGCCCCCCGACCCCAAGCCTGAGCCGGTCTGCCGGACCGGTCAAGCGGATTAGCCGACGCGGTAGCCTTCGCGCACCAGATCGTCGGTGACGGTACGGATCGCCTTTTCCAGCGTCTCGACCACGAAATCGACCTGCGGCTCGGTGATGGTCAGGGCCGGGCTCATCACGTTCAGGTGGCCGATCGGGCGCACCATCAGACCCATCTCTTCGCACAGGTTCGAGATGCGCTTGGATTCGTTGGCCCCGTCGGGCAACAGCTCTTTGGTGGCCTTGTTCGACACGTTTTCCACGCAGAGCATCAGCTTCTTGCCCCGCGTATCCCCGACCAGCGGCAGATGCGACAGGTCCTGAAGGCGGGCTTCAAAGTAGCTGCCAACCCGAGCGGCATGGGCCAGCAGCCCCTCGCGTTCCAGAATTTCGATGTTCTTCAGCGCGACGGCACAGGCCACCGGATGCCCCGAATAGGTCAGCCCCGAGGTGAACCAGCGCTGCCCGCCCTTGGCCATGATCTCCCATATCCGGTCCGAAAAGATCATCGCGCCCAAGGGGATATAGCCAGAAGTCAATCCCTTGGCCGAGGTGATGATGTCGGGTTGCACGCCGAATTCCGAAAGGGAGGCGAACCAGTGGCCGATGCGGCCAAAGGCCGTCACCACCTCGTCTGCGATGAACAGGATGTCGTGGTCCTGACAGACTTGCCACATCCGGCGCAGATAATCCTGCGGCGGAATGATGATGCCACCCGAGGCCTGAATGGGTTCGGCGATGAAGCCGCCGATGCGGTCGGCACCGACGCGGGCGATCAGGGCCTGAAACTCGGCCACCAGAAAATCGGTGAACTGGTCCAGCGTCATATGGTCGGGGCGACGGTAGGGATTGGGGCAGGTCAGGTGCCAGATGCCGTCTTCCTTGTAGCGGAATTCCTCGATCCGGTCGCCATTGCGCTTGCCGACCGACTGGGTCAGGTAGGTGGAGCCGTGGTAGGAATTTTCACGCGCCACGATGCCCGACTTGTTCGGATTGCCGCGGGCGTGGTGGTAAAAGCTGACCATGCGCACAGCGGTATCGACGGCGGTCGAGCCGCCGGTGGTGAAATGGACGCGGTTCAGATCGCCGGGCGCAAGCTGCGCCAGTTTGGCGGCAAGGCGCGCGGCGGGGTCGTTGGTGGTGTCGACGAAGAAGTTGGAATAGGCCAGTTTCATCGCCTGATCGGCCATCGCATCGGCCATCTCGCGCCGGCCAAGCCCGATGTTGGTGCACCACATGCCGCCCACGGCATCCAGATAGCTGCGCCCCTGGGCGTCCCACAGGGTCACGCCCTCGCCCCGTGTCAGCACCAGGGCACCCTTGTCTTCGAAGGGGCCAAAGTTGGTCCAGGGGTGCATGACATGGTCATGGTCCATCTGCCACAGGTCTTCGTTGGGGGTGGCGGGGGCGAAGGCGGCGGGGGCAGCAGAGGGGGCGGACATTCTGAATCTCCAGTCAATAGGAGGTCAGGATAGCCAAGTTGGCGGAAAAGGCCAGTGGAATTTGATCAAAAGACGAAGTGCCCCTTGACGGGTTCTTGCCCAATTTGATTTCAATCGAATTGGGCCGCGCCTGCCTGCCCCCGGCAGGCGCGATTTCGCGCCAGCCCAGGCAGTCGCGCCCCAATTCCTGAGGCGGCGGGCCTGCTGAGAACCCCTTGCCCAACGCCGAGCGGCTTTAGGGCAACGGACCGAAAAACGCTCCACTGGAGCGTTTTCAGATCGGTCCGATCACCTAACCCCCTAAAACAAATCCTGCCGGGCCTTGGACAGGCTAAAACCATGCCCGGCCGGGTTGGTGCAGGTCATGCCGGATTTCTCGGAGGTGCAGGTCAGGCCGAACAGCGAAATCTGCTGACCATAGCCCAGTTCGAGCCCCGCAGCGTCGGCCACCGCATCGCTGACACAGGCCAGATAGCCCTTGCGGCTTTCCGGCTCGACGCCAAAGGAAAACCCCCAGTCAAACTCGCAACCGGCGGGCCGTTGGCGAAAGGTCTGGGTCAACTCGCCCATGTCGCAGCGCACCCCGGCATAGTCGCCGCCGAAGATCGCGCATTGGATGTTGCCCGAAGGCGAGTGGAAGGCGACGTAATCCTGCGCCTGAGCGGTGCTGGAAAGGCTCAGGGCGACAAAAAGAACAAGGGCTTTCATGGCAAGGCTCCGAAGGGGAAGGGTCAGGCCAGGGGCTGGGCGGTCTCGACCAGGCGGGCGAAGAAGCTGGCGCCGATCGGGGCGGCTTCGTCGTTGAAATCAAAGGCGGCGTGGTGCAGCCCTGCCCCGGGACCGGTGCCCAGAAACAGATAGGCGCCGGGGCGGGCTTCAAGCATGTAGGAGAAATCCTCCGAGCCCATCTCGCGCCCGGAATTGCCGTCCACCGCCTCGGGGCCCGAGATTTCGCGGGCGACCTCGGTGGCAAAGGCGGCCTGGGCGGGGTGGTTGACGGTGGCGGGATAGCCCCAGTCATAGTCGATCTTCGTCTGGACGCCGTAGGCCAGCCCGTGGCCCTCGACGATCTCGAAGATCCGCTTTTTCAGCAGACTGCGCACCTCGGGTTTGAAGCTGCGGATGGTGGCGGTGAAGGTGGCGGTCTCGGGGATGATGTTCGATGCCGTGCCCGCGTTGACCATGGTGACCGAAATCACCGCCTCGTCCAACGCGAAGACGTTGCGCGGAATGATGGTCTGGACAGCGCTGATCATGCCCACAAGGGCCACGACCGGGTCAATGCATTCATGCGGGGTGGCGCCGTGGCCGCCGCGCCCGGTGATGGTTACGACGGCGGTGTCAACCGAAGCCATCAAAGCGCCGGGATTGGTGTAGAAATGGCCAAAGGGCAGGTTCGGGGCGTTGTGGATGCCGAAAACCTCTGAAACCGCAAAGCGGTCCATCACCCCTTCCTGCACCATGACCATGCCGCCAGCCCCGTCTTCCTCGGCCGGTTGAAAGATCAGCGCCACCCGACCGGCAAATCGGCGGGTTTCGGCCAGATATTTCGCGGCCCCCAAAAGCATGGTGACATGGCCGTCATGGCCGCAGGCGTGCATCTTGCCGGGGATGGTCGAGGCATAGGTTGCCCCGGTGATTTCCAGGATCGGCAAGGCGTCCATGTCGGCGCGCAGACCGATGGTCGGCCCCGGTCCGCTGCCGTTGATGATCGCGACGATGCCGCTGCGCGCGATGCCCGGGTGAATCTCGTCCACGCCGATTTCCTGCAGGCGGGCCTGGATGAAGGCGGCGGTCTGGTGGCAGTCGAACGACAGTTCGGGGTTCTGATGCAGGTGGCGCCGCCAGCCCTTCATTTCTTCCGCGTAAGAGGCGATACGGTTCAGGACGGGCATGACAATCTCCTTCAGGCACTGTCCGGCGACCAAACAGGATAAAGGGACGGCCTTCAATGCCCGCAACGCATTCTGACGACGCATCCGATCAACTCGTTCACAACCCCCAAGGCGGAACCGCCCGTTTGCTGGAAATCATGCGCCGTCTGCGTGATCCGGCCACCGGCTGCCCCTGGGACATCGTGCAGACCTTTGCCACCATCGCGCCCTACACGATCGAAGAGGCGCATGAGGTGGCGGACGCGATCGAACGGAGGGCTTGGGGCGAATTGCCTGGCGAGTTGGGCGATCTGCTGCTGCAGGTGGTCTATCACGCGCAGATGGGGCAAGAAGCCGGGCTGTTCGGCTTTGACGATGTGGTGCGCGCGATCTGCGACAAGATGGTGGCGCGCCATCCCCATGTCTTCGCGGCCGATACGCGCGACAAGTCGCCAAAGCAGCAGACCGCCGACTGGGAAAGGCTGAAGGCGGCCGAGCGCGGGCCGGGCCGGGTGCTGGACGGGGTGGCAAGGGGATTGCCCGGGCTGACCCGCGCGGTCAAGTTGCAGGCC
>JANMJC010000029.1:0-2675 GCA_031371185.1 Paracoccaceae bacterium
CTAGGGTATCGGGTTATCAGCCGATCGGGGTCACTGCAAGTCACCCTTGCGGGGCCCAGGTCAGCGCCCCCGGGACAGGTGCGGCCGGTGCTGCCCGAACTATAAAGCCTGGCCCTTCGCACCCGCCTGTCACAGGGTGGAATTCATGGCCCCCCCGTCCAGCAGGATGTTCTGACCCACGATGAACCCGGCGTGCTGGCTGCACAGAAAGGCGCAGGCCGCGCCGAATTCCCCGGCCGAGCCGTAGCGGCGCGCGGGGATCGTCGCCATACGCTCGGCCTGCGCCTGTTCCAGCGAGATGCCGCGCGCCTTGACCACGCCGCCATCCAGTGCTGCCGCCCGGTCGGTGGCATGGATGCCCGGCAACAGGTTGTTGATCGTGACGCCAAAGGGCGCCACCTGCCGCGAGGTGCCGCCGACGAATCCGGTCAACCCGGCGCGCGCGGCATTGGACAGGCCCAGTTGCGCGATCGGCGCCTTGACCGACTGGCTGGTGATGTTGACGATCCGCCCCCAGCCCTTGGCGATCATGGCCGGCAGCAGGGCCTGCATCAGGGCAATCGGGGTCAACATGTTGGCGTCGATGGCGGCGATGAAATCGTCGCGGGTCCAGTCGCTCCACATCCCCGGCGGCGGGCCGCCGGCGTTGGTCACCAGAATGTCGACGTCCTGCGCGGCACTGACCACGCTTTGGCGCACCGCCTCGGAGGTGATGTCGCCCGCGATGGTTTCCACCTTGATGCCATGGGCCTGACGCAGGGCGGCGGCCGTAGCCTCCAGCGCCTCGGTCCCGCGGGCGTTCAGGATCAGGTCGACCCCGGCCGCCGCCAGAGCCTGCGCGCAGCCCCGCCCCAGTCCCTTTGACCCCGCCGTCACCAAAGCCCGCTTGCCCGAAATTCCCAGATCCATCGCCGTCTCCTTATTTCCACCCAAGTTCTACGCTAAGATCGGCAAATGAAAAAGTCCGGGGCGTTTTGCGCTTTCGAAACCCGCGCCGATGACCCACTCTTGCCTGACGTGGTTCCCTTGATGGTCGTTCCTGTGCCCCAGACTGCTTCCGTTCCCGGCCAAGTCTGCCTGCTTTTGCGGGCCGACGACATATTCGTCTCGCAAGGTGTCAATCTGGGCGATGCGCTGGAGGGGCCGGATCAGGTCAGCCCCGGCGATATCTATACGCTGGAACCGGGGGCGACGGCGCTGCGCATGGTGCTGTCTGCGCCGCAAGACGGGGTGCAAAGGGTCGTCGCGGGGTCCGAAATCGGGCAGGCGGGCGGCGTCGTGCTTCTGGAAGCGCACTACACCCTGATGTCGGACGAGGGCGAAAAGGTTGAACTGGTCATCCTGGCGCTGGACGATGGCACCCGTCTGGTCCTGCCGCTGTCGCCCCTGGCCGCGCGTGCCGACTACGCGCTGATCCAGGTGCAAAAGGCGTCGCGCGCCCAGCATCTGGCCGATCTGATCTGCCTGTCCTTCGGGCGCGGCACGATGATCACGCTGGCCGACGGCCGCCAGATGCCGATCGAGGCGCTGCGCCCGGGGATGCGGGTCTTGACGCGCGACCACGGCGGGCAAGAGTTGCGCTGGATCGGCCACGCCCGGATGAAGGCGGCAGCGGCCTTTGCCCCGGTCGTGATCACGGCGGGCACCCTGGGCAATTCGGGCGATCTGATCGTGGGCCAGCACCACCGGATCTTTCTGTACCAGCGCCAGAAGATCGAGGGGCTGAAGACCTCGGAAGTGCTGGTGCAAGCCAAGCATTTCGTCGATGGAGAGCGCGCCTATCTGCGCGAAACCGGCTATATCGACTATTTCAGCCTGACTTTCGACCGCCACGAGATCATCTATGCCGAGGGCGTGCCGGTGGAAAGCCTGATGGTCAACGATGCCACCGTGCAGCGCCTGCCGCCCGAGATTGCCGATGACCTGCGCCGGCAGTTTCCCGAACTGACCCACAATCCGCATTTCGGAACCGAAGCCGGGCGGCAATATCTGGACCAGATCGTGCAGGATCTGGACGCCCGGCGGCCGCGCTAGACGACGGTCGGGCAATCGGGTATTGCCCCGGCCATGCAGGACACACAGACCCCCGCCACGACCGTCACAACGCCCCCGGAAATTCGGCGGCGCCGGACCTTTGCGATCATCTCGCACCCCGACGCGGGCAAGACGACGCTGACCGAAAAATTCCTGCTGTTCGGCGGTGCCATCCAGATGGCGGGTCAGGTTCGCGCCAAGGGCGAAGCACGCCGTACCCGTTCGGATTTCATGAAGATCGAGGCCGAGCGCGGCATTTCGGTTTCCGCCTCGGCGATGTCGTTCGATTTCGGTCCCTACCGCTTCAATCTGGTCGACACTCCCGGCCACTCGGACTTTTCCGAAGACACCTACCGCACGCTGACCGCCGTGGACGCCGCCATCATGGTGATCGACGGGGCCAAGGGGGTGGAAAGCCAGACCCGAAAGCTGTTCGAGGTCTGCCGCCTGCGCGACCTGCCGATCCTGACATTCTGCAACAAGATGGACCGCGAATCCCGCGACACCTTTACCATCATCGACGAGATACAGGAGAATCTGGCGATTGATGTGACACCGGCCTCATGGCCGATCGGGGTGGGGCGCGATTTCATCGGCTGCTACGATATCCTGCACGACCGGCTGGAACTGATGGACCGCGC
>JANMJC010000338.1:0-5089 GCA_031371185.1 Paracoccaceae bacterium
TTCTGATGGGGCTGGCCCGATCCTCGGGGATTGACGGGCTGTCAGGGATGCGGGCGGTTTGGCGCGACCGGGGGGTGATCTGGGCGCGGCCCCTACTGGCGGTCGGCCGGCAGGATCTGCGCGACCATTTGCGACGGCTGGGGGTGACATGGGTCGAGGATCCGACGAATGACGATGCCAGCTATGCGCGGGTGCGGGCGCGGCGGGCAATGGCAGTGCTGGGTGGTCTGGGGATCACCGCTCCGGGACTGACGGCAGTGGCGGGGCATCTGGACATGGCGCGGTCCGCCCTGCGCATGCAGGCGGCGACGGCGGCGCGGGCGGTGGATACGCGGGCCGGGATGGTGCGGCTGCCGCGTCAGGACCTGTGGGCACTGCCGCAAGAGGTTCAGCGGCGGTTGTTGATCGGGGCGTTGCGCTGGATTTCGGGGGCGGATTACCCCCCGCGTGAGGCGGCGCTTTCGCGGGTTCAGGCGGCGATCCTGACCGGCAGGGATGCGACCCTGGGCGGGTGCCGGTTTCGTCTGCAGGGCCCCGATCTGGTGATCAGCCGCGAGGCGCGGGCGGTCGGTGGTGCTTGCGCCCCGGATCAGGTCTGGGATGGGCGGTGGCAGGTGCAGGGGCCGAACGGAAAGGGGCTGACGGTAAGCGCTTTGGGGGCGGCGGGGCTGGCCGCTTGCAAGTACTGGCGCGACAGTGGTCTGCCGCGCGAGGTTCTGGCGGTGACCCCGGCGATCTGGCGGGACGGGCTTCTGGTCGCATCCCCCTTGCTGGACCCGCCCGGCGAATGGTCAGCGACGGTTAGCCACAGCTTCGATCAATTCATCTTATCGCATTGAAGCTGGCCAAGTTATCTCTATCTTAGAGAAAAGCCTGTGGATTGGCCTGAAATGGCGACTTCCCGGCACATCAAGGAGTTTCTGAGTGGGCAACGCACGTAACGTCGCATTCTGGGTGGTCTTGTTTCTTCTGGTCCTGGCGCTGTTCAACATCGTCGGCACCTCGTCGTTTTCACAACCGACCAACCGGGTCAGCTATTCCGAATTCATCCAGCAGGTGACGGCGGGCGAGGTGCAGGCCGTGCAACTGGACGGCGAAAGCGCCAATATCCAAGGCAAGGATGGGCGGACCTATACCACCGTCATGCCCCAGGATGCGACGCTGACGCAGCGCTTGCTGGAGGCGGGGGTTGATGTCACGGCGGAAAGCCAGCAGCAATCCGGCGTCTTGTCGCTTTTGTCGGTCTGGCTGCCCTTCATCGTGCTGATCGGGGTCTGGGTGTTCTTCATGAACCGGATGCAGGGTGGCGGTAAAGGCGGCGCGATGGGCTTTGGCAAGTCGCGGGCCAAGCTGTTGACCGAATAGCAGGGCCGGGTGAGCTTTGTCGACGTGGCGGGCATCGACGAGGCCAAGGAAGAGCTGGAGGAGATCGTGGAATTCCTGCGCAATCCGCAGAAATTCTCGCGCCTTGGCGGCAAGATCCCCAAAGGCGCCTTGCTGGTCGGCCCTCCGGGCACGGGTAAAACCCTGCTGGCGCGGGCGATTGCCGGCGAGGCGGGGGTGCCGTTCTTCTCGATCTCGGGCTCGGACTTTGTCGAAATGTTCGTGGGCGTCGGCGCAAGCCGGGTGCGTGACATGTTCGATCAGGCGAAAAAGAACGCGCCCTGCATCGTGTTCATCGACGAGATTGACGCGGTGGGCCGGGCGCGCGGCGTGGGCATCGGCGGCGGCAATGACGAACGCGAACAGACGCTGAACCAGTTGCTGGTGGAAATGGACGGCTTTGACGCCAACGAAGGCGTCATCATCGTCGCTGCAACGAACCGCAAGGACGTGCTGGACCCCGCCTTGCTGCGCCCGGGCCGCTTTGACCGCCAGATCTATGTGCCGAACCCCGACATCAAGGGCCGCGAAAAGATCCTGAACGTGCATGCCCGCAAGGTGCCTTTGGGCCCCGATGTCGACCTGCGCATCATCGCGCGCGGCACGCCGGGCTTTTCGGGCGCCGATCTGGCCAATCTGGTGAACGAGGCGGCGCTGATGGCCGCCCGCGTGGGCCGCCGCTTTGTCGCCATGCACGATTTTGAACATGCCAAGGACAAGGTGATGATGGGGGCAGAGCGGCGCTCGATGGTCCTGACCGACGATCAAAAGGAAATGACCGCCTATCACGAGGCGGGCCACGCCATCGTGGGCATGAGCCTGCCGAAATGCGATCCGGTCTACAAGGCCACAATCATTCCGCGCGGTGGTGCGCTTGGCATGGTGATGAGCCTGCCGGAGTTCGACCAGTTGAACATGCACAAGGACCAGTGCAAGCAACGTCTGGCGATGACCATGGCGGGCAAGGCCGCCGAGATCATCAAATGGGGCGAAGAGGCCGTGTCGAACGGACCGTCGGGCGACATCATGCAGGCCTCGGGTCTGGCGCGGGCGATGGTGCTGCGTTGGGGCATGTCTGACAAGGTCGGCAACATCGACTATTCCGAGGCCCATGCCGGATACAGCGGCAACACCGGCGGCTTTTCGGTTTCGGCCGACACCAAGACGCTGATCGAATCCGAGGTGAAGCGGCTGATCGACGAAGGCTATGAACTGGCGCGCAAGGTGATCCTTGAAAAGTCCGAGGAATTCGAACGTCTTGCCAAGGGCTTGCTGGAGCACGAGACACTGACCGGCGACGAGATCAGGAAGATCGTCGCGGGTCTTCCCTTGAGCGAAGACAAGGGATCGGAACCGCCCGCTCAAAGCGGGGGCGACGGCGGGGCGACGGTGGTGTCGATCCCCAAGACCCGCGTACGCAAGCCCAAAGCCAACCCCGAGCCCGAACCGCTGGCATGAACGATCTGGCGCAGAACGACGACTGGAACCCCGGCGCCTATGCCCGGTTCCGGTCGGATCGTTTGCGTCCGGCGATGGATCTGATGATGCAGATCGAGACACCGCCCGCGGGCGACACCTTTGATCTGGGCTGCGGCGACGGCGCGGCTGCGGCGGGCCTGCGCGCGCGTTTTCCCAAGCGTCAGATCGTCGGGGTAGACCGCTCGGCGGCCATGCTGGAGTACGCCCGGGGCTATCACCGGACCGTGCCGGCCGACATCGCCACCTGGACCCCCGATGCCCCGGCAGCGGTGATCTTTTCCAACGCGGCCCTGCACTGGCTGGGCGATCATGCCCGGCTGTTGCCAAGGCTGGCCGGGCTGTTGCAGCCGGGTGGCACCTTGGCGGTCCAGATGCCCCGACAATTCAGCGCGCCATCGCACCGCTTTCTGCGCGATATCGCGGGGTCGATGTTTCCGGACCGTTTTGACTTTGCCGGCTATCAGCCGCCGGTGGCGCCCGTGGCGGAATATGTGGCGATGTTGCGGCCGCTCGGGTCGGTCAGGGCCTGGGAAACCGACTATATCCAACAGCTTCAGGCGACGCCCGGCGAACACCCTGTGCGGGCCTTCACCCAGTCGACCGCGATGCGCCCGATCGCCGAAAAACTGACCGCGCCCGAACTTGCCGCATTTCTTGACGCCTATGACGCCGCCTTGTCCGCGGCCTACCCGCGAGAGCCTGACGGCTCTGTCCTGTTCCCCTTCCGCCGCAGCTTCTTCACATTGGTGCTGACATGAGCGTTCTTGTAGCCACCCCTTTCGTCGGGCGGATCATCTGGCTTGGCCGGGTTCCGGCCGAACCGGCTGTCTTGGCAAGCCATCCCGAGCCGCAGTTTTTCGCCGGCTTTGCGGGTGTCGAGGGCGAGGTTCACTCGGGGCTGACCCGGGCCGCTTGTGTGCGGGTCAAGGACCAGTACAAGGGGGGCACGACGCTTGCCAATACCCGGCAGTTTTCGGTGCTGTCCGGGGAAGAGCTGGCGCTGATCGCTTCGGAGATGGGGTTGGACCGGCTGGATCCGGGCCTTCTGGGCGCGTCGATGGTGGTCGAAGGGTTTCCCGATTTCAGCCATGTGCCCCCGGGGTCGCGGCTGCAGGGCCAAAGCGGGGCGACGCTGGTGGTCGATCTGGAGAACCGGCCTTGCGTCTTTCCGGGAAAAACCATCGACAAGGTGCATCCCGGTTTTGGCCGCAAGTTCAAACCCGCCGCGCGGGGCCGTCGCGGAATTACAGCCTGGGTCGAGGCTGAAGGCCTGTTTGCGGTCGGAGACGTCTTGCGGCTTCACATCCCCGACCAACCGGCCTGGGCGGGGCTGGAGGCTTGCCGCGCGGTGATGGGCACGGACTGACCTTTGGTCAATCGCGGTTCTGCAGGTCGTTGGCCCGGTCAGAACACGAAGTCCCCGGCCTGCATCGCGGTCATCCCCTGCACAAGGATCACCAGATCCGCGCTTTTGTTGCCATCGGTGTCAACCTGCACCTCAAGTCCCGATCCCTTGATCTGCCACCTGACCTGACCCGCCGTTCCCGAAAACCCGGCCCCGTCGATCCAGGTGAAATCGCCCATGCCCAACGCCGCGCCGTTGGCATCCAACCCGGACAGGTCGATGGCGTCATTCTGACCGCGGTTGAAATCGCTGATCGTGTCGCTGTTGGCGCGGGTGCTTTCGGAGGTGGCGGTGAAGATGAACAGATCCGCAGCCCCGCCGCCGGTCAATAGATCGGCACCCTTGCCGCCGGTCAACCGGTCCGACTGATTGCCGCCCTGCAGATCGTCCTTGCCCTGCTCGCCCAGCAAGGTGTCATTTCCATTGCCGCCCAGACCGGTGTCGTTGCCGCCGCCCATGGTCAACAGGTCATTGCCCGACCGCCCGTCGAAGGAGTTGGCGTTGTCGCCGAAGGCGATCTCGCCTTTGACCGTGTCGGTGATCCTGTCATCCTGCGCCGATCCCCAGACTTGCCTGAACCCGAAGATCTGGTCGCCCTTGGCATCGCCGCCCGCGCCGGTGGTGGTGGTGCCGTGGGTGATCTTCACCGTCACCGCCTTGGCCGATCCGGCATAGGACAGAACATCAACCGCGTCGGAACCGCCGGACAGGATATCGACCCCCAGACCGCCTTCGACCGTGTCAAAGCCCGCGCCGCCCGACAGCGTATCAACCCCGGCGTCGCCGAACAGCCAGTCGTCATCGTCGTCGCCGCCAAGATTG
>JANMJC010000354.1:0-2477 GCA_031371185.1 Paracoccaceae bacterium
GTGTGACCCATCACTACATGAACGATTCCACGCGCCGCCGCCCAAGCCGCGACCAGATCAAATCTCGCGCGCCGCGCCTGATCCATCAGATTGCCGTTGTCCTTCGGTCCGTCCCAACGGAAAATCTGATGCACCACGCCCAGATCGGCACAAAGGCGCGCCACCTGCGCCGCCTCGGCCGCCGCCGCCGCGCGCAAGCCGTGATCCACCGTCACCGCCTCGACCCGCCAGCCGCGCAGCGCGCCCGCCCGCTGCATCAGATGCAAAAGGGCGACGGAATCCCCGCCGCCCCGAAACCATCACCCCGACCACTTCCGGCGCGGGATTTTCCCAGGCAAAACTGCGAGCCGCCGCCGCCAGAAGCGCCTCGTCCGACGTCGCCTTTACGGACACTGCAGGCCCGGCATCGCCCCGGCAGCTTCGCTTGCCGCCGCCGATCCCGCAAAGCGGTTGCCCACCTCGGTCAAGGTCATGCAGGCCTCGTTGGTTTGCCCCAGGGCCCCCAGGGCCAGACCCAGTTTCATCAAGGCGTCGGGGGCGCGCCCGCCGTCGGGCTGACCCGAGAACGCCTCCAGATAGGACCGCGCCGACCCCGCGATATCGCCGGCCTGCGCCAGCGCCTCGCCGCGCTGGTACTGAGCTTCCTGGGTCAGCGGGCTGCCCGGGTAGGATTGGGCAAAGGTCGCAAAGAGGTCTGCGGCGCCGCGAAAGTCACCCTGACCGAGCACCTCCTTGGCCCGGTCAAAGTCTGCCTGCTCGCTGATGGCCAGTTCCGCCCCGCCGGTATCGCCCCCCGTATCGCCCGCAACCGGTTCGACCGGGGCAGGGTCCACTGCCGCAACCGCCCCACCACCGCCCAGCACAGCGATTTCGGGCAGGTTGGCGATGTCGCAGCCCGTCGTCTGTTCGCACAGCCGGAACTCGATGTCGCCGATCTGGTTGGTGCCGTCGGTGATCACACGGTTGACCTTCAACTCGACCTCTTCGGTCTTTGACGTCAGACGCACAAGCGCCGCCTCGATCGCATCCAGACGTTGCAGCGCGTCGCCCCCGGCCGCCCCGCTCGCCGCCGCCCCCGACGACACCAACTCGGACTTCAGGGCGTTGAATTCGGCCATCAGGGCGGTCAGTTCCGCCTTGATGTCGGCAAGGGTCTGGGCACGGTCCTGCGCCATGGCCCCAAAGGGCAACGCCAGCACGACCGCGAGAAGCGCAAGGCGCCGGATCATCAGATCAGGCCCCCGCGCCGGCTTGAAGCACGGTCACGGCGCGACGGTTCTGCGAATAGCAGGCCTCGTCCGAACAGACCGCAAGCGGGCGTTCCTTGCCATAGGACACCGTGCGCAGACGGTTCGCCGCCACCCCTTGCGAGATCAGGAAATCCTGCACCGCACTGGCGCGACGCGCGCCAAGCGCCAGGTTGTATTCGCGCGTGCCCTGCTCGTCGGCGTGGCCCTCGATGATCGCGGCATAGGTCGGATGCGAAGCAAGCCATTGCGCCTGACCCTGCAGAACCATGCGCCCCTCGGGCGTCAGGGTAGAGGTATCGACGGCGAACAGCACGCGGTCGCCGATGGTCTGGTTGAAATAGGCCACCGAATTGGGATCGGACGGATCGCCCAGACCCGAGGCATTGATGCCCGTGCCGTTCAGCGGCGACCCGTCGCCATTCGCGCCATCGCGCATCCGGTCGGGATTGTTGCACGCGGCAAGGCCAAGGGCCGCGATCAGTAAAAGGGCCTTGGGAAGAATGCTCATGCCTTTTCGTCCTTTTTCTTTTGGGTTGGGGCGATTTGCCCCATTTATAGCAGGGAAGCCGCGCCGTGGGAATCCACCGCGCGTCGCGAAATGTTACGGCAGCAAGGGCGACCATGCCGGGTCCGACGACGGCCCCTCGGTGGTGATCTGGCGCAGGTTGCGCCCGGTGATGTCGACGCTGAACAGCGCCGCCTCGCCGGTGTCGCCCGCCCCTTGGCGGGTGAACATGATCACGCGGCCATTGGGCGCCCAGGTCGGGCCCTCGTCCAGAAACGCCGCCGTCAACAGCCGCTCTTCGCTGCCATCGGTCAACATAACGCCGATGTGGAACCGGCCCTCGTTCTGCTTGGTAAAGGCGATCATGTCGCCGCGCGGACTCCACACCGGGGTGCCGTAACGCCCCTTGCCATTGGAAATCCGCACCGGCTCTCCGCCGCCCGCGCTCATCACATAGATCTGCTGCGTGCCGGACCGATCCGATTCAAACACGATCTGCGCGCCGTCCGGGCTGTAGCTGGGCGCGGTTTCGATCGAGGGAGAGTTGGTCAACTGCGTCAACGCGCCAGAGGCGATATCGACGGTATAAAGATCGGTGTTGCCGCCGCGTTCCAGCGAAAAGACCACGCGGTTGCCATCGGGCGAAAAGCGCGGGGCAAAGGTCATGGTACCCTCCTGCTGTTCCAGCGCGCGGGTCGAAAGATCGGCCGCACTCATCAGAT
>JANMJC010000357.1:0-1894 GCA_031371185.1 Paracoccaceae bacterium
GTTTGCCAAGGGCGCCGTCTCGATCAAATGGTTCGAGGATGGCACGCTGAACATTTCGGCCAATTGCATCGACCGCCACATGATCACCCGCGCCGCCCAGACCGCCATCATCTGGGAGCCGGACGATCCAAGGACCCCGGCCCGCCACATCAGCTATGGTGAATTGCTGGAGCAGACCTCGCGTCTGGCCAATGTGCTGAAGGCGCAGGGCGTGCAAAAGGGCGACCGGGTTGTGCTGTACATGCCGATGATCCCCGAAGCCGCCTTTGCCATGCTGGCCTGCGCGCGGATCGGGGCCATTCATTCGGTGGTCTTTGGCGGCTTTTCGCCCGACGCGCTGGCCAACCGCATCAATGATTCCGAGGCCAAGGTGGTCATTACCGCCGACTTCGGGCCGCGCGCGGGCAAGAAGGTTCCGCTGAAATCCAACACCGATCAGGCGCTGCTGCACTGCAACGACCATGTGAAATGTCTTGTGGTCAAGCACACCGGCGACCAGACCACCTGGACCGAGGGCCGCGATATCGACCTTTTGGCCGAAATGGCCGCCGCCGCCCCCTATTGCGCCTATGTCGAGGTTGGCGCGGAAGACCCGCTGTTCATCCTCTATACCTCGGGCTCGACCGGCAAGCCCAAGGGGGTGGTGCATACCTCGGGCGGCTATCTGGTCTTTGCGGCGATGACGCATCAGATGACCTTTGATTACCATGACGGCGACGTGTTCTGGTGCACGGCGGATGTGGGCTGGGTGACCGGGCACAGCTACATCGTCTATGGGCCGCTGGCGAACGGCGGCACCACGATCATGTTCGAAGGGGTTCCGACCTATCCCGACGCGGGCCGCTTCTGGGAGGTGATCGCCAAGCACCGCGTCAACCAGTTCTACACCGCCCCCACGGCGATCCGGTCGCTGATGGCAATGGGCCCCGAATGGGTTGAAAAGCACGACCTGTCCTCGCTGAAGCTTCTGGGCTCGGTCGGAGAGCCGATCAACCCCGAGGCGTGGAACTGGTACAACACCCATGTCGGAAAGGGCAAATGCCCGATCGTCGACACCTTCTGGCAGACCGAAACCGGCGGCCACATGATCACGCCCTTGCCGGGGGCCATTCCGCAAAAGCCCGGCTCTGCCACCCTGCCGTTCTTCGGCATTCAGCCGGTGGTGCTGGACCCCGCGACGGCGGCGGTGCAGAGCGCCACCGAAACCGACGGCGTTCTGTGCATCGCCGACAGCTGGCCGGGGCAGATGCGCACGCTCTGGGGCGATCACGCCCGCTTTGAAGAGGCCTATTTCAGCCAGTATCCCGGTTATTACTTTACCGGCGATGGCTGCCGCCGCGATGCCGACGGCTATTACTGGATCACCGGGCGGGTTGATGACGTGATCAACGTCTCGGGCCACCGCATGGGCACGGCCGAGGTTGAATCCGCGCTGGTCGCCCATCCGCAGGTCGCTGAAAGCGCCGTGGTCGGCTATCCGCACGACATCAAGGGACAGGGAATTTACGCCTATGTCACGCTGATGCAGGGCGTCGAGCCCTCTGATGAGTTGCGCCGCGAGCTGGTCAAATGGGTCCGCACCGAGATCGGCCCCATCGCTTCGCCCGACCTGATCCAATGGGCCCCCGGTCTGCCGAAAACCCGTTCAGGCAAGATCATGCGCCGCATCCTGCGCAAGATTGCCGAGAATGATTTCGGCGCCCTGGGCGACACCTCGACCCTGGCCGATCCGGCGGTGGTCGAAGATCTGATCGCCAACCGCATGAACAAGGTCTGATCCATGGCCCCCGCACACGCCCCGGTCCTGATCCTGCTTGGCCCCCCCGGGGCCGGCAAGGGCACGCAGGCGCGGATGCTGGAAGAGGATTTCGGTCTGATCCAACTGTCGACGGGC
>JANMJC010000365.1:0-7018 GCA_031371185.1 Paracoccaceae bacterium
GGCTGTCAGGCCTGCGTGACCGCCTGCAAGGGCTGGAACGATCAGGGCTACGGCGTGCCCCTGTCCGATCAGGACCCCTATGGTGCCGAGCCTTCGGGCACCTTCCTGAACCGGGTGCATTCCTATCAGATCACCCCACCCGACGCCGCCCCGATCATCGTCAATTTCCCGCGCTCGTGCCTGCATTGCGAGGACGCCCCCTGCGTCACCGTCTGTCCGACCGGCGCCAGCTACAAGCGGGTGGAAGATGGCATCGTTCTGGTGAACGAAGACGCCTGCATCGGCTGTGGCCTGTGCGCCTGGGCCTGTCCCTACGGCGCGCGCGAGATGGATGCCGCCGCGGGGGTGATGAAGAAATGCACCCTCTGCGTCGACCGCATCTACAACGAAAACCTGCCCGAGATCGACCGAGAACCGGCCTGCGTGCGCACCTGTCCGACCGGCGCGCGCCATTTCGGGGATTTCGCCGATCCCGACAGCAAGGTCAGCCGCCTGTCCGCCGAGCGGGGCGGCATGGAACTGATGCCGGAAATGGGCACCCGACCCGTCAACCGCTATCTTCCGCCGCGCAAGAAGGATGTGATGCAGGCCAGCCCGCTGGCGCCCTTGCTGGACATTCAGGCTGTGGGCTTTGCCGGCTGGCTTGACAGGATCCTGGGGAAAATCGGATGAATCCTGCGGCTTCCGTCATTCTTTTCACCACGCTATCGGGGCTTGGGTTCGGGTTTCTGGCCTTTTTGGGGTTGGGGCTGGTGCCCGGGCAGGGCTGGACCGCGCTGGCCCTGTGGTTCGTCGGCTATGCGCTGGCGGTGGGGGGGCTGGTGGTGTCGACGCTTCATCTGGGCAACCCCAGGCGCGCCTTGCGCGCCTTCAGCCAGTGGCGGTCAAGCTGGCTGAGCCGCGAGGCCTGGGCGGCGGTGCTGACGCTGATGCTTCTGGCGCCTTTGGCCCTGTCGGACATTTTCGGCTTTGGTTGGCCGCGCCTTTGGGGAGTGGCCTCGGCGGCGATGTGCGCGGTCACGGTCTTCACCACCTCGATGATCTATGCGCAACTGAAAACCGTGCCGCGCTGGAACCACTGGATCACCCCGGTGATGTTCCTGTCCTTTGCGGTCACCGGGGGGGCGCTGCTGTCGGGAAGGGTTCGGCTGGCGGTGGTGTTCTTGCTGGGCCTGGGGATCGTGCAGGTCGTGACCTGGGTGGTGGGCGACGGGCGGTTTCGGCAGGTCGGGGCGTCGATGGGCAGCGCTTCGGGTCTGGGCAGCATCGGCACGGTCAGAGTTTTCGAACAGCCGCATACCGGGCCGAACTACCTGATGCGCGAGATGATCTTCGTGGTGGGGCGCAAGCATGTCGCCCCGCTGCGGACCGTAGCACTGGTCCTGCTGGTTGCGGCCCCGCTTGCGGTGCTCGCGCTGTCGGGACGGGCCGTTCCGGGGTTGGCGCTGGCGGCGGTCTTTCATCTGGGCGGGGCGCTCGCTTCGCGCTGGCTGTTCTTTGCGCAGGCCGAACATGTTGTCGGCCTGTATTACGGCCAGCGCTGACGAAGTTCTGCGAACCGCGCCAGAACCGGCCAACTGCCGCGATGCCGGGCGTTTCGCGCGATCAAACCGCAGGTTTTCCCCAAAAAGCCGTGCAATTGCATTGCGCTTGACCCTCGCTACCCATTATTCAGCGCCAGAGGCGCTGCACAGTCATGCGTGCCACCAAAGGCCCGACCGACGGGGGGGCCGTGTCCATCAGGAGCCGACCCAGACATGCGGGCATTCAAATCTTACGGGCTGGCGGCACTTCTGATCCTGGGTCTGGCCGGCTGGCTGCTGACCGGCGTTCTGGTGCGCGGCGGCAAGGGCCCGGTCGAGGGTGAAAAGTCGGTGGTCGAGGCCCTCGAAGGGGCTGATGGCGGGGCCCTGACCTCGGCGGTTGACGCCAGCGGTCTGGCCAAAGAGGTCGAGCCGCATGAGGGGGCGGCCGACCCCGCCCTTTCGATCGCCGAGCGCACCATCGAGGCCGCCGCCGAAGCCGGACCGGCGCGGTCGGTGCGCACCCGGACCTATTCCGTGCAAGCGATGCCGATGAAAGTCGCCCTGCGCGGCCATACCGAAGCCAAGGCCAGCGTCACCGCGGTGGCCAAGACGTCTGACACGGTGGTGTCGGTCGATGTGCGCGAGGGCCAGATCGTGGCGGTCGGGGATCTGATCTGCACGCTGGACGGTGGCACCCGGGCGGCCAGCATCAATCAGGCCCGCGCGGCGGTGGCGCAGGCCGATGCGGCCCTTGTCAAGGCGCGCAATGACCTGAAGACCAACGAAAGCATGCGCGCCAAGGATCTGGTCTCGGCCAACAGCGGCGAGGCGTTCTCGGCGGCGGTCACGGCGGCCGAAGCCAATGTCGAGGCCGCCACCGTCGGTCTGGACAACGCCATGGCCGAACTGGCCCGGACCGAGATCAGGGCCACCGTCCCGGGCGTCATCCAGCGTCCGCTGGCCGAGGTCGGCGATACCCTTGGCATGGGCGGGGCCTGCGCCACCATCGTGCAGCTTGACCCCATGGTCTTTGTCGGGGCGGTTCCGCAATCGCGCATCGACCTTGCCCGACTGGGACTGAGCGCCGAAATCAAGACGATCACCGGCGTGACCGCCAGCGGCAAGGTCACCTACATCGCCGTCTCGTCCGACCCCGCCACCCGCAGTTTTGCGGTCGAAATCGAATTTGCCAATCCCGGCGGCAAGATCAAGGACGGCCTGACCGCCGAGGCGACGGTCGATCTGGGCACGATCCCGGCCCATCTGTTGCCGCAGTCGATCATGACGCTGGATTCCGAAGGCGATCTGGGCGTTCAGTCGGTCGAAGGCGGCAAGGTGGTGTTCCACGAAATCACCATTCTGGCCGACACGCGCGACGGGGTCTGGGTGACCGGGCTGCCGGCCCAAACCGACATCATCGTGCTGGGTCAGGAATATGTGATCGCCGGCCAGTCGGTGGATGCCACGAAACAGGAGTGAAGGGAAAACGACCATGTTGAACTTCATCGAAAGCGTGCTGCGGATGCCGCGCGTGGTCCTTGCGATCATGGCGATGCTGCTGATCGGCGGCGGGGTCGCCTATCAGTCGATGCCCAAGGAAAGCTTTCCCTCCATCGACATTCCCTATTTCTACGTCTCGGTCAGCCAAAGCGGCATTTCGCCCACCGACGCGGTCAAGCTCTTGGGCAAGCCGGTCGAGGATCGGCTGGACAACGTCGACGGTCTGGAAAACATCACGACCACCGCCAGCCAGGGCCATGTCTCGGTGTTTCTGGAGTTTTCGGTGGACACCGACAAGGATCAGGCGCTGAGCGACATCCGGGCCAAGCTGGACGGGGTCATCAACGAACTTCCCGCCGATGCGGACGAACCCAGTGTCAACGAAATCTCGTTCACCGACCGCCCGGTGTTGTCGGTTGCGGTCTATGGCGAGGTGCCGGAGCGGACGCTGATCAAGCGCGCCAAAGAGCTGAAGGACGCGCTTTCCCAACTGCCCGATGTCCAGAAGGTCGAGGTGCGCGGCACCCGCGACGAGGTGCTGGAAGTGCGCATCGACCAGTTGCATCTGGAGGCTTACGGCCTGACGGCGGGCGAATTGTTCGACGCGCTGGCGCGCAACAACATGATGGTGGCGGGCGGCACGCTGGACAATGGCAAGGGGGCCTTCAGTCTGGAAGTGCCGGGGCTGATCAACAGCGCCAGGGATGTCTATGACCTGCCGCTGAAAACCGTGGGCGACACCGTGGTGACCTTCGGCGATGTGGCCACCGTCACCCGCACCTTCAAGGACGCCACCGAATACGCCTATGTCAACGGCGCCCCCGCGATCACGGTCGATGTGACCAAGCGGCTGGGCACCAACATCATCGAAGTGTCCGACCAGATCCATGCCGTTACCGAAGCCACGGTCAAGGACTGGCAATCGGGCGTGGGGCATTCCTTCCTGCTGGACCAGTCGGTCAGCACCAAGAACCTGTACCGCACGCTGGAGGCGGCGGTTCTGACGGCGGTCGTGCTGGTTCTGATCATGTGCATCGCGGCCCTTGGCGTGCGTCCTGCGATCATGATCGGCATGTCGATCCCGATTTCCTTCATGATGGCCTTTCTCGTGATCAACTTCATGGGGATGAGCATCAACATGATGACCATGTTCGGCATGGTGATCGCGGTGGGCGTGCTGGTGGATGACCCGATCGTCGTTGTCGAATATGCCGAACGCAAGCTGGCCGAAGGTGTGCCGCGCCGCGAAGCCTTCATCATGGCGGCGCGCAAGATGTTCGTGCCGGTGGTCTCGGCCACCGCCACCACGCTCGGGGCCTTTGTGCCCCTGCTGTTCTGGCCCGGCATCATCGGCAAGTTCATGTCCTATCTGCCGATCGTGGTCATCGTGGTCATGGCAGCCTCGCTGATTTCGGCGCTGATCTTCATGCCGGTGATCGGCGCGCTGATCGCCAGACACGAACACGATCCGGCCGCGCAGGCCAAGGCGGAAATCGTGATGATCCCCGACAAGTTCGCGCCCGAAAAGGTCGGCGGGCTGATCGGGTTCTATGTGCGCGGCATGGCGCGGCTGATGAACAGGCCGCTGATCACGCTGGCGGCGGGCTTTGGCATCGTCGGGTTCATCTTCTTCTACTACATCCAGAACCCCACCGGGATGGAGGCGTTTCCGGCGTCCGAGCCCGAAAATGGCACGGTTTCGGTGATCACCCGCGGCAATTACTCGCCGGTCGAGGTGCGCGACATGCTCTTGGAAGTGCAGGACCAGGTCTTGCAGGTCGCGGGCATTCAGGACGTGATCATGGGCTTTGGCGGTGGCCAGAACTCGCCGCCCAACACCATCGGCACCCTGCAATTGCAGTTGCAGCCCTGGTCCGAACGCCTGCCCGCCGAACAGATCTTCACCGAGATCCGCGAGCGGGTGAAGGGCATCTCGGGGCTTGAAGTGCAGATCGCCGCCGAAGAGAACGGCCCTCCGGCGGGCAAGGCGATCAACCTGCGGGTGGAATCGACGGTGCTGGCCGATCTTGCGCCGTCGGTCGCCCGCCTGCGCGGCTTCATCGAAAACGATCTGGGCGGCGCGATTGACATCGAAGATGGCCGTCCGGCGCCGGGGATCGAATGGAAACTGGCCTTTGACCGCTCGGAAGCGTCGAAATATGGCGTGTCGATCCGCGATCTGGGGCCCTATGTGCAACTGGTCACCGATGGCGTGCGCATCGGCTCCTATCGCCCCGAGGATTCCACGGACGAACTGGATATCATCGTGCGCCTGCCGGTGGACCAGCGGTCGCTCGACGCGCTGGATTCGATGCGGATCGTGACCGGCGCGGGGCTGATCCCGGTGTCGAATTTCGTGACCCGCACGGTAGAGCCGAAAGTCGGCAACATCACCCGCAAGAACGGCCTGTATTCGATGGATGTGGGGGCCAATCTGGAACCCGGTCTGATGGCCGCCGACAAGGTGGCCGAGGTGCAGACCTGGGTCGATGCGCAGGCCTGGCCGGGTGATGTGGCGGTGGTCTTTGGCGGCGCGGCCGAACAGACAGACGAGACCAACGCCTTCATCATGAAGGCTTTTGCCGCCGCGATGTTCCTGATCTTCCTGATCCTGCTGATTGAATACAACAGCTTTTATCAGGTCTTCGTCACCCTTGCGACGGTGATGATGGCGATCTCGGGCGTGCTTTTGGGCATGGTGGTGACGGGGATGAGCTTTTCGGCGATCATGACCGGTCTGGGCATCGTCGCGCTGACCGGGATCGTGGTGAAGAACGGCATCGTGCTGATTGACACCTACAACCACTATAACCGCAACGACAAGGTTGAGCCGGTCAAGGCGATGCTTCTGACCGTGGCGCAGCGCATCCGCCCGGTGCTCTTGACCGCCATCGTGACGGCGGGCGGGGTCATTCCGATGGCCTTGAACATCGAGTTCGACTTTGTGCGCCGCGAGATCGTGGTGGGCGGGCTGTCGGGGTCGTGGTTCACCCATCTCTCGGCGGCGCTGGTGTCGGGGCTGTTGTTTTCAACCCTGCTGACCCTGGTGATGGTGCCGGTGATGATCACCGCCCCGACGGTGATCAAGCGGCGGGCAAAGGCGCAATGGGTCTGGTTGAGCGGCAGGCTTGCCCGCAAGCCGAAGCCCGCTCCAACTCCCGACGCGGCAGAGATCCACGGCGAGGTCGTGCGCCTGCAGACCGCAGCCGAATAGGATCTGGTCGCAGGCTCCCGGGCCCCGGTTCTGACCGGATCACGCCTTCGGGACCCAGATCGGTTCCCTATTGCCGCAAGTCTAGCCGCCCGCCGCCGCCTCGGCGGCTCTGCGGGCCTTGTAGTCGGCAAGGGTCCGGTCCGGTTCGTCGTCAAAGACTTCGTCGGTGGGTGCGATCGCCACGATCCGGTCGACCCGGAAATCGCGGAAATCGCCGCGCGCCTCGCAAAAGGCCCCCAGGGACCAGACCCGACCGCCAAACGACAGGGCGAGGGGCCTGATGTCGCGGTGCGTCTCGGCGCCGCGCAGGACGATATAGGTGATGGTCAGGCGCAGATGCCCCTTGATCGCCTTGCGGATCATCGGCAGATGCGGCGCGGCGCGGGCGGCCTCGCGCCCGGTGAAGGTGAACAGGTCATCGGCGGGTTCGGGCGGGGCGGGTGTGACGCTGGCGATCTTGGTCGCCAACCCGCGCGCCGCCCGCGCCAGAACAGGATCGTCGCCTTCGGCCACCAGCCGCACCCCCAGCCGCAGCGCCTCGATTTCCGAAGCATTCAGCATCATCGGCGGCAGGGTGATCGGCGCGCGCAGGATATAGCCCACGCCGCGTTCGCCCTCGACCGGCATGCCCGACGCCATCAGCGTGGCCATGTCGCGCCAGATGGTGCGCACCGAAACCTGCAGGCGCAGCGCCATTTCAGTGGCGCGGTGCAGGCGGCCATCGCGCAGGATCTGGATCAGGTCGAACAGGCGATCTGTACGTTTCATCGGCTCAATT
>JANMJC010000380.1:0-2142 GCA_031371185.1 Paracoccaceae bacterium
CCCCCCCGCCCCCCCCCCCCCCCCCCCCCCCCCCCCCCCCCCCCCCCCCCCCCCCCCCCCCCCCCCGGGCCGCCCAAGGGCGGAACGGACAAAGGACGGTCATGACCATGAAACTTTACTGTTTCGGCGAAAGCGGCAACGCCTATAAATGCGCCCTCGCGCTGACGCTTGCCCAGATGGACTGGGAACCGGTCTTTGTCGACTTTTTCAACGGCGAGGCGCGCAGCCCGGAATTCCGCGCCATCAACGAGATGGGCGAGGTGCCGGTTCTGGTCGACGGCGACACCATGCTGACCCAGTCCGGGGTGATCCTGGACTACATCAGTTCCAAGTCCGGCAAGCTGGGCGGGCGTTCCGCGGCCGAGCGGCGCGAGGTGCTGCGCTGGCTGTTCTGGGACAATCACAAGCTGTCGGCCAATGCCGGCACCACGCGCTTTCTGATGAATTTCCTGCCCGAAGCCAAGCGCCCGCCCGGGGTGATCCCCTTTCTGCAAGGCCGTCTGAAGGGCGCTTACACGGTGCTGAACGACCACCTGGAAAACCGGTCCTGGGTGGCGGGGCAAGCCGTCACCATCGCGGATCTGTCCTGCGCGGGCTATCTGTATTACCCTGAACCCTTCGGCTTTGACCGCGCCAACTGGACGCATATCGACCGCTGGCTGGACCGCATCTCGGCGCTTCCCGGCTGGAAGCCCCCCTATGATTTGATGCCCGGCAATCCGTCGGACCGGGCGTAAGGAGACCACGATGACCGAAGCCTTTATCTATGACGCCGTCCGCTCGCCCCGGGGCCGCGGCCGCGCGGACGGGTCACTGCACGAGGTGACCTCGGTCGCGCTGTCGGCCCGGATCCTGAACGCGATGAAAGACCGCAACGGGCTGCAGGGCCATGCGGTGGAAGACGTGATCTGGGGCAATGTCACGCAGGTGGGCGAACAGGGCGGCTGCCTTGCGCGCTCGGCGGTGCTGGCCTCGGATCTGGATGAAAGCATTCCGGGCCTGTCGATCAACCGGTTCTGCGCCTCTGGAATGGAGGCGGTGAACATCGCCGCCAACCAGATCCGGGGCGGCGCTGGACAGGCCTATATCGCGGGCGGGGTGGAAATGATGGGCCGGGTGCCGATGGGCAGCGACGGGGCTGCGATTGCGGTTGACCCGGGGCTGGCGATGAAGACCTATTTCGTGCCGCAGGGCATTTCAGCCGATCTGATCGCCACCGAATACGGCTTTACCCGCGACATGGCCGACGCCTTGGCGGTGGAAAGCCAGCGGCGCGCGGCGGCGGCCTGGGCCGACAAGCGCTTTGACCGCTCGGTCATCACCATCCGCGATCAGAACGGCCTGCCCATTCTGGCGCATGACGAATTCATGCGCCCGGGCACCGACATGCAGTCTTTGGGCGCGCTGAAGGCCAGCTTCAAGGACATGGGCGAGGTGATGCCGGGCTTCGACAAGGTCGCGCTGATGAAATATCCGCATCTGGCCGCGATCAACCACATTCACCACGCCGGCAACTCCAGCGGCATCGTTGACGGGGCGGCGGCGGTTCTGATCGCCAATGCCGAGTTTGGCCGCGCCCATGGCCTGACCCCGCGCGCCCGCATCCGCGCCACCGCCAAGATCGGCACCGATCCCACCATCATGCTGACCGGGCCGGTTCCCGTCACCGAAAAGATCCTGCGCGACGCCGGGATGGCGATTTCCGACATCGACCTGTTCGAGGTGAACGAGGCTTTCGCCTCGGTAGTCCTGCGCTTCATGCAGGCCTTTGACGTCGACCCGTCCCGCGTGAACCCCAACGGCGGGTCGATCGCGATGGGGCACCCCCTGGGCGCGACTGGCGCCATCATCATCGGCACCTTGCTGGATGAATTGGAGCGGACGGGCAAGGGCGTGGGTCTTGCCACCCTGTGCATCGCGTCTGGAATGGGGGCGGCCACGATCATCGAAAGGGTCTGACCATGCCGGACAAGGCGTTTCAGTATCTTGCGGACCGGCTGACCAGGGCCCTGCTGACCAATGATTTTGACCTGTACCGCTCGTTGATGGTTCTGCCGCTAAAGGTGACGCCGCGCGGCGGGGTGGCCTATGTCATGTCAGACGAGGCGCATCTGCGCGCCGACTTCGCCCTGTATCACCAGA
>JANMJC010000386.1:0-2446 GCA_031371185.1 Paracoccaceae bacterium
GGGGGCCACCCCGACCGTTGCGCAGATGTCGGGGTGGCCCCCGACCTACTCCCAGTCCAGCACGACCTTGCCCGACGCGCCCGAGCGCATTACCTCGAACCCCGCCTCGAAATCGGCCACCTTGAAGCGGTGGGTGATGACGCGGCGCACCTCCAGCCCGTTTTCCAGCATGGCGATCATCTTGTACCAGGTCTCGAAGATCTCTCGGCCATAGACGCCCTTGATGGTGATCGCCTTGAACACGATGCGGCTCCAGTCCACGGGGGATTTGCCGGGCGGGATGCCCAGCATCGCGATGCGCCCGCCCATCACCAGACTGTCGATCATCTGATCCAGCGCCTGCTGGTTGCCCGACATCTCCATGCCCACATCAAAGCCCTGCACGATCTTCAGCCGCGCCTGCACGTCGCGCAAATCCTCGGACCCCACATTCACCGGCGTCACATCCGCAACCGCAGCCGCCAGATCCAGCCGGGTCTGGTTCACATCCGTGATCACCACATGCCGCGCGCCCACATGGCGCGCCACGGCTGCCGCCATGATGCCGATCGGCCCGGCCCCGGTGATCAGCACGTCCTCGCCCACCAGATCGAACGACAGTGCCGTATGCACCGCATTGCCAAGCGGGTCGAGGATCGCGCCGATCTCGTCGTCGATCACCTCGGGCAGGGGCACCACGTTGAACGCCGGCAGGCGCAGGTATTCGGCGAAGGCCCCGGGTTCGTTGACCCCGATGCCGCGCGTGGCGGGATCAAGGTGAAACTTGCCCGCCCGCGACTGCCGCGACAGCTTGCCGATCAGATGCCCCTCGCCCGAGCAGCGCTGGCCGATCTCCAGCCCTTCCACCAAAGCGCCCTTGGCCACGATCTCTCCGGCAAATTCGTGGCCCGTGACCAGCCCGACCGGCACGGTGCGCGCCGCCCAGTCGTCCCAGTTCCAGATGTGAATATCGGTGCCGCAAATTCCAGTTTTGCGCACCTTGATCAGCACATCTTCCGGGCCGATGTCGGGCACCGGGCGATCCTGCATCCACAGGCCGACCTGTGGTTTGTCCTTGACCAAAGCCTTCATGACAGAACCCCCGTCTCGCGTCCTGCCTGACCAAAGGCCTCCAGGGCAAATTCCAGATCGGCGCGGGTCAGGGCCGCGTTCATCTGCGTGCGGATGCGCGCCTGACCGCGCGGCACGACCGGAAAGAAGAAGGCCGAGACCATGACCCCGCGCGCATCCAGTGCTGCCGCAAAGGCCTGCGCCAAGGGGGCCTCGCCGACCATCACCGGAATGATCGGATGTTCCCCCGGCAGCAGCCGGAACCCCGCCGCCGCCAACCCCGCCCGCCAGAACGCCGCGTTTTCCAACAGTTGCGCCCGCAGATCGTCGGCCCCTTCCACGATGTCCAGGGCCGCCAGCGCCGCGCCCACCACCGCGGGCGGCAGCGCGTTCGAGAACAGATAGGGCCGCGCCCTTTGCCGCAACAGGTCGATCACCGGCTGTGGCCCGGCGATATAGCCGCCCAGGGCTCCGCCAAGCGCCTTGCCAAGCGTGCCGGTCAGAATGTCCACCGTCACCCCGGCATGGGCGGGCGTGCCGCGCCCCCCCGGCCCCATGAACCCGGTCGCATGGCAATCATCGACCATCACCATCGCATCATATTTCGCCGCGAGGGCGGTGATGTCCGGCAGCTTTGCCAGATATCCGTCCATTGAAAACACCCCGTCCGTCGCGATCATCACAAAGCGCGCGCCGCCCGCCCGCGCGGCCTGCAACTGCGCTTCCAGGTCGGCCATGTCGGAATTGGCATAACGAAACCGCCGCGCCTTGCACAGCCGGATGCCGTCGATGATCGAGGCATGGTTCAGCGCGTCCGACACGATGGCGTCCTGCTCGGTCAGAAGCGGTTCGAACAGCCCGCCATTGGCGTCAAAACAGGCGGCGAACAGGATCGAGTCGTCGCAGCCCAGGAAGCGCGCGATCCGCTGTTCCAACTGTCGGTGCAGATCCTGGGTGCCGCAGATGAACCGGACCGACGCCATGCCGAAACCATGATCGTCCATCGCCGCCTTGGCCGCCGCCACAAGACGCGGATCGTCGGCCAACCCGAGGTAATTGTTGGCGCACAGGTTCAGCATCCGGCGTCCGCCCAGCCAGACATGCGCCCCCTGGGCCGAGGTGATCAGCCGCTCGCGCTTCATCAGGCCTTCGGCGTCGATCGCGCTCAGGGTCTGGGTCAGGTGGTCAAGAAAGGCTTGATCTGCCATGGTGGAAATTCCTCCGCTTTAACGGACAATGCGTCAGCGCCGTTGAAATGTCAACCAAGCGGGGCCACCCAAAGCCACATCGCAGCTTCCTCAGGCGGCCATTTCCTTGTGGAATTGCCGCTTGATCCAGGAATTCCCCAGGGCAAAGGCCCCTGCGTTTTGAAAAAACGCGCGGGGCTTCGGGGGGC
>JANMJC010000391.1:0-5233 GCA_031371185.1 Paracoccaceae bacterium
TCGAGAACAGCGTGCGGAAGATCACATCCGCCGCTGCATGGCTCATCTCTTCTTCAACCTCGACCACGCCCGGGGCCAGGCGCGCCACCGCCGCCTGCCCGGCGGCCAGCATCGCGGGAAAGGTATCGCGGATCCGCCCGCCATCGAACGCCGGGTCGATGATCCGCCGTTGTCGCTTCCATATCGCGCCGTTGGTCACAAAGACCGACGCCCCCAAAAGCGGGTTCAGCCCCTCGCGGATGCGGTTCGACTTCGGGAAATCGTCCGGGCGCTCCACCAGCACCCGGTTCACCAAAGCGGGATCGTTGATCATGTAGCTGCGGAAGAACGGGGTGCGAAACTCGGCCATCCAGGCCTTGTACAGCCGTGCAGGCTGCGCCGACAGGATGTCCTGACGGAACAGGCGCAGGTAGGTCAGCAAGGACACCTTGTCGGGGCGCGCGGCGGGCTTTGGCGGGATCATGGCAGGCTCGTGTGGCGGTTGACCGGGGTTTCGATCCGGCTTTTCGACGAAGCCCGCCCGGCAAAGCGCTGCGCCAGCGTCAGGGGCCCCGCCGTGATCTGAAAGTAGTCATAGTCCCGGGGCCGGTCAAAGGCGCACAGATACTGGAAATGCAGGCGGAAGAATTTCCAGCGCAGGGCTTTCCAGCGTTCCGGGCTGAGGGTCTGGGTGAAGGCCGCCGAGACGATCACCGGCCAGCGCTTGCCGCTTGGCGGCGCCACCCCCGACACCGAAACCGGATCGCACAGCGCGAAGGCGCAGCCATCGCCGGGGGCGGTGACATCAACCCAGGTCACCTCGGCCCGGGTGCACAGATAGGCCAGATCGCCGCGCAGGCGCTGCGCGTGCGGCAGGAAAGACACCATCGGCACCACCTGCCCAAGGGAAAGGAACCCCAACGCCGGCCCCCCCGGCGCAAGGCCGCCCCGGATCAGATCGGACAGGATCGACACCGCCAGATGCGCGCCCGACGAATGGCCGACCACCAGCACCTCGTCATAGCCTTCGCGCAGCGCCTGCGCGACGCTGGCCCGAAATCCGGCCATCCGCGCCTCCAACTCGGGCGGGTTGGCCCCGCCTGCCTGCGCGGTATAGGCATAGTCATGCATCAGGTAATAGGCGAAGACCTTGTTGTCCCACCGCCGGAACAGGTCCAGCAGGGCAAAGACCATCGCGGCCCCCGCCGCCAGACCCAGAACCCCGTGCACCTGTGCCGCGACCAGATAAATCCCCCATCCCGCGAACAGGGCAAGGCCCAGTTGCCCCACCAGAAACACCACCGGGTACAAGGCCGCAATCATCGGCCCCTTGCGCAACCGCATCAGCGCGAACAGCGCCCCCGACCCGAGATAGGCCCAGGCCGTGCGCAACATCTGCAGATAGGTGCCAGCGATCCCCCGCTCCATCGAGGATTTCACCAGATCCGACCAGACCAGAACCTCGATATCGGCATCGGCGCGCGCGCCGCCGATCCGCGCCTGAACGTGCCAGCCGTAGGGGCCCTTGGTGGTTTTCGGCTGCAAGGCCAGATCATAGCCCGAGATCGCGGCCTGCGCCGCCCCTTCGGTCCGGTACAATTCGCGGTAGCGGCGCGGGTGGAACGGATCATAGCCCGGAATATAGAAGACCCGGCGCCGAAACGCCCCGGTCGCCCTATTCTCCGCCTCATCCGCCATGGGCCCCCCGTTCTGACGCAGCCTGCCCGAAGAATGGGGCAATTTTTGGGGAATTGTCAGCCGATTTCGGAAAGGGCGGGGAAAGTTTCCAGAAGCCAGAACGACATGGCCGAAAACCCGCCGGTCAGCATCATCAGCCCCACCAGCACCAAGAGCACGCCCATCGCCTTTTCGATCCGGGCGGCATGGGTCTTGAAATAGGTCATCACCGGGGTCAGCGTCTCAAAGAACACCGCCACGAGCAGGAACGGCAGGCCCAGCCCCAAGGCATAGACCCCCAAAAGCAGCGTCCCGCGCCCGACCGAGTTTTCCTGCGCCGCCAGCGTCAGGATGGTGCCCAGGATCGGCCCGATGCAGGGCGTCCAGCCAAAGGCAAAGGCCAGCCCCAGCACATAGGCCCCAAAGGCCGACCCGCCCTTGTCGCCCGCATCCAGCCGGATGTCACGCTCCAGGAAGGGCAGGCGCAGGATATGCAGGAAATGCAGGCCGAAGACGATGACGATCACCCCCGCCACCTTTGCAAAACTTTGCGAATTGCCGATGAAGAAGGCCCCGAAGGCCGAAGCGGCGGCCCCCAGAAACAGAAAGACCGTCGACAGGCCCATGACGAAGAACAGGGCCGCGATCACGGTCGAGCGGCCCTGACGCATCTCGCCCACCGATATCCCGCTCATATAGGCCAGATAGGGCGGCACCACCGGCAGCACGCAGGGGCTGAGGAAGGAAATCATCCCCGCCGCAAAGGCCACAAGGACCGAAGGCAATAGCGTCGCCGCGAAAAGATCTATGCCGAACATCAAGAGGTCTCCTTGGCCTTGGTCATAGGGGCTGTCTCGGGCAAAGTCACGGGGGGCCTTGTCACGTCCCCGTCACCGCTTTGGCTCTGGCAAAGGCCCGGGCCCCGGGGGTATTCTGCCGCCAGAACCAAAGGGGCCGCGATGGATTTTGACGAGGAACTGGATTGCGCCGGGCTGTTGTGCCCGCTTCCCGTGCTGAAGGGGCGCAGGAAACTGCTGGCGATGAATCTGGGCGCGGTCCTGAAAATCCTTGCGACCGACCGGATGGCCGAGATCGACCTGCCCCACTTCTGCGCCGAGGCGGGCCACACCTATCTGGGCTGCCAGCCCGAAGGCAGCGCCACGGCCCACTTCCTGCGGCGCGGGGCGTTCTTTTAAGGCGGGGGGGCTTTCACGGGACCGATCTGCGCTGACCTTGTTCGTTCAACGCGCGACCAAAGGGCAATGCCCGAAGGCCTGCGGGAGCATCCTCGGTCTCCGCGCGGTTTATGGGTCAACCATTCCCCCAGAATTTCCGCTGGCGACGTTGCAAGTTGCCCGGCCTTGGGGGGGAGGGCCCCTCTCTCTGGCGATTGCACGGGCAAACGGGCATGGCCCGGCGCGCGCAGCGCTTGACTCCGGGCGACAGAGACAGATTTGGGGCCGTCAAATGCCACCCAGTTTCAGGTGGTCCGGGTTTTGATCGACATACAGCCAGCGAAAGACGCGTCTATTCGCAGGCGCAAGGCCGCGCTTTCCGTGCCTCTCCAAGCCGACCCGCTTCCGGCGCGTTGGCGCACGAAAAGGGGCGGTCCTGACCGGACCGCCCCCGTTTTCGGCATCCTTTGAGCCGCCTCAGCGGCCCGGATTCCACCAGCCCTTTTTGCGCGGCGCGGCCGGGGCAACATCTGCCACGGGTTCGGCCGGATCGGGCAGCAACACCGTCTCTGCCGGGGCAACCGCATCGCCGGGATCGGCCGGGAAGGTCATGGCCACGGGTTCAGCGACGGCTTTGGCTGCGGCTTCCGGCTCGGCCTTCCTGGCCGGAGCGCGGCTGCGGGTGGACTTCGGCTTGGGCGCCTCTTCGGCAGGCGCTTCGACTGGTGCCTGTTCGGCCAGAGTTTCGGCCTTGGGCTTGGCCCGCGACCGGCTGCTTGGCTTCTTGACCGGGGCTGCTGACGCCTCCCCTTCGGCCACACCCTCGACAACCGCGGCTGCCTCTTGCGGGGCCGCCTCGGTCAAAGGCGCGTCGGCAGCGTCTTCGGCCTTCGGCTTGACCGTGCGGCTGCGATTTCGGCTGTAGGTCTTCTTGACCGCCACAGGTTCGGCAACCGCGACGCTGTCGGCCTCGGCCTCGTCGCCGTCGTCATCGTCCTCGTCATCGCCCGAAGCCGTGTCGTCACCGCCCGAGGTCTGGCCATTCGCGCCCGAGCCACCTTTCTTGCGCCGACGACGGCGGCGCTTCTTCTTGGTGCCGCCCTGCCCGGTCGTCCCTGCGCCCTCGCCCGGGGTTTCCGCGCCCGCCTCACCGCCGACCTCGGCCTCTTCGACCTCGACCTCGTCCTCGATCTCCTCGTCGGCCAGATCATCTTCTTCGGGCACGGCCGCGCCCATCAGGCTGGCATTGCCCGAGACGACCGCCGATTGGTCCGGCACATAGCGCGTCGCGGTCTTGAACTTTTCAATCGCGAAATCGGGGCTGATCATGGCCGGATCGGCCTCGATCCGCACCGCCATGCCATAGCGCGCCTCGATCAGCGCGATATGCTCGCGCTTCTGGTTGATCAGGAAATTCACGATCCCGATCGGCGCCTTCAGCAGCACTTCCTTCGAACGTTTGCGCGTGCCCTCTTCGTCCAGCGCGCGCAGAACCTGCAGGCCAAGGCTGTCGTCCGACCGGATCAGACCGGTGCCATGGCAATGGCTGCAGGGCTGGGTGGTGCTTTCCAGCATCCCCGGGCGCAGGCGCTGCCGCGACATCTCCATCAGGCCGAAACCGGAAATCCGGCCCACCTGAATCCGCGCGCGGTCGGTTTTCAGCTTGTCTTTCAACCGCTTTTCAACCGCGGCATTGTTGCGCCGCTCTTCCATGTCGATGAAGTCGATCACGATCAGACCGGCCAGATCGCGCAGACGCAACTGGCGGGCCACCTCGTCGGCGGCCTCGAGGTTGGTCTTCAGCGCGGTATCCTCGATCGACCCTTCGCGGGTGGACCGGCCCGAGTTCACATCGACCGCCACCAGTGCCTCGGTGATGCCGATCACGATGTAGCCGCCCGATTTCAGCTGGACCGTCGGGTTGAACATGCCCCCCAGATAGCTTTCGACCTGAAAGCGCGCGAACAGCGGCATCGCCTCGTCATAGCGCTTCACGTCCTTGGCATGGGCCGGCATGATCATGCGCATGAAATCCTTGGCGGTGCGGTATCCCGCCTCGCCCTCAACCAGCACTTCCTCGATTTCCTTGGAATACAGGTCGCGGATCGTGCGCTTGATCAGGTTGCCCTCTTCATAGATCTGGGCGGGCGGGATCGACTTCAGCGTCAGTTCGCGGATCTCTTCCCACAGGCGCATCAGATATTCATAGTCGCGCTTGATTTCCGGCTTGGTGCGCTTGGCGCCCGCGGTACGGATGATCAGACCGGCACCTTCCGGCACCTCGATCTCACCGGCGATTTCCTTCAGCTTCTTGCGGTCGGCGGCCTGGGTGATCTTGCGCGAGATGCCACCGCCGCGCGCGGTGTTCGGCATCAGCACGCAATAGCGGCCCGCCAGCGACA
>JANMJC010000407.1:0-1514 GCA_031371185.1 Paracoccaceae bacterium
GTGGCTGGCAGGCCGAAGGGCTGTTGCGTCAGGCCGCCAGCCAACCGCAGCGCGTGGCGGAGGGGGCGCTTGGTCTGTCAGAGTTTTCAAGGCGTTGGGGCCTGCTGCGTCAGTCGCTTGGCGGCGGCTGGTAGGGGCGGCTAGCCCGGTGCCCGCGCCGTCAGATCAAAGGCGAACCGGTCGGCTGCGGGCGGCGCGGTCTTGGCCCCAAGGTGGCGATAATATTCCTTCGCGGCATCGTTGTCGGGATGGGTGCTGACCGTCAGGTAGCTGCACCCAAGGTCGCGGGACCCCGCCATCGCCGCTTGCACCAAGGCTGCCCCCACCCCCGCCCCCCGGTGCCCGTCGCGCACGAACAGATGGTGCAGGTCCATGCCGCGCTGACCCAGATGCAGGCGCGCCAGCGGCAAGAGCACGGCATATCCCACGATGTTCCCCGCGCCTTCAGCAACCAGAGCCTGCGCCCAGACCGGGTGTCCGAAAAGATCGCGGAACAGGCTGGCAGCGCTCGCGCCCGGGGTGTCGCCATGAAATCGGGCCAGGGCTTCGACCAGGGTCAGGATCTCGGCGATGTCGCCCGGAACCGCCGGCCTGACCGGAACCGGCGCGGCCATCACGCCCCGCGCATCGCAGAGGGGCGCATCCACAGCCAGATTAGCGCCGACCCCGCCACGATCAGGAAGGGCAGCATGGCCAGATTGACCGCCTGCCAGCCCGCCTGCACCGATCCGCCCGAGCAGTTCATCAACCCCCCCGAGGACAGCGAGGCCAGCGTCACTCCGCCGAAGACCACAAAGTCGTTCAACCCCTGCATGCGCCCCCGCTCGTTCGGCTGATGCGCGCCTGCCAGCATGGTGGTCGCCCCGATGAAGCCAAAATTCCACCCCAGCCCCAAAAGGATCAGCGCGGCAAAGAAATTCTCTAACTGGACGCCCGCCATCGCCACCGCCCCGGCCCCCGCCAGAATGGTCAGCCCGATCGCCATGATCCGTTCAACCCCGAAACGCGCGATCAGCGCCCCGGTAAAGAACGAGGGCGCATACATCGCCAGCACATGGGCCGTCACGACATGGGCGGCATCGCGGGTGGCGTAGCCGCATCCGACCACGGCAAGGGGCGACGAGGTCATCACCAGATTCATCAGCGCATAGGACACCGTGGCCACGATCACCGCCACCGCGATGCGTGGGCTGCGCAGCATCTCCATCCGCGAGCGCCCGGTGTAATCGGCGTTGGACACATGGACGGGTTTGGGGCTGTTCAGCCCGGCAAACAGGAAAACGCCCAGGAAATTCAGCGCGATGACGGCAAGGTAGGTGCCAAGGTAAGGCACGACCATGGCATCGGCGGTAAAGGTTACCAGTTGCGGGCCGACCACGGCGGACAACAACCCCCCCGCCATGACCCAGGAAATCGCCTTGGGGCGGAATTCGTCGCTGGCCATGTCGGCGGCGGCAAAGCGGTAGAATCCTTGCGCTGACATGTAGACGCCGGAAAACAGCGCGCCCAGAAGG
>JANMJC010000409.1:0-1596 GCA_031371185.1 Paracoccaceae bacterium
CCCCCCCCCGGTCGAGGCCAGCCCCCCCTTCAGCCGCAGGTGCTAGCCCCACCAAGCCGCCACCCCCGTCCCGCGCGCCAGCGGATCCCGGGTTGACACCAGTCCGACGCCGGCAAACAACCCCCCGCCGCGCACGTCGCCGATCAGGGGATGGCGCTTGGCCATGTCGTGGAACCGGGTCAGAAGAAAGGCGCCGGTGGTCTGTGCGCGGGCCTGCAGGTCTTCACGCTCGATCACGTCCAGAACGGCCATGCCGACGGCCATCGACACCGGATTGCCGCCGAAAGAGTTGAAATACTCCATCCCGTTGGCAAAGGCCGCCGCGATTTCGGGCGTGGTCACCACGGCGGCCAGCGGGTGGCCGTTGCCCATCGGCTTGCCCATGACCACGATGTCGGGGATGACGCCCTGCAACTCGAACCCCCAGAAGGCCGCGCCGACCCGGCCAAAGCCGCATTGCACCTCGTCGGCAATGCAGATGCCGCCCTGGGCGCGGATGCTGGCGTAGGCGGCGGCAAGATAGCCTTCGGGATAGATCACCTGACCCCCGACGCCCGACAGGCTTTCGGCGATGAAGGCGGCGGCCCCCGTGCCGGTCTTGGCGGTGAAGCGGGCCAGACAGGCGTCGATATCGGCGGCATAGGCGCGGCCCGCATCGGCCCCCATCCCGCGATGCGCCCCGCGGTATGGGTCGGGGAAGGCGGCGACTTCCACGAAATCGGGCTGCGGATAACCGCCCCGGCGTTTGAACTTGTAGGGGCTGATGTCAACCATGCCGCCCGAATTGCCATGATAGGCCCAGTCCAGCACCACGGTGCTTTTGCGGCCCGTCACGGTACGGGCGATGCGCAGGGCCAATTCGTTGGCCTCGGTGCCGGAATTGACGAAATAGGCCACTTTCAGGCGGCCCGGCAGTTTGGCGGTCAGGCGTTCGGAATAATCCAGGATCAGGTCGTTCAGATAGCGCGAGTTGGTGTTCAGCGTTGCCGCCTGTCGCGACAGGGCCGCCACCACATGCGGGTGGCAGTGGCCGACATGGGTGATGTTGTTGACGGCGTCCAGATGGCGGCGCCCGGTGTGGTCGATCAGCCAGACCCCGTCGCCGCGCACGATCTTCAGCTTGTCGGCGTAAGACACCGACAGCGACGGCCCAAGGGCGTGCGCTCGCCGGGTCATCAGGGCTTCGGGCGGGGTCGGATCAACCGCAAAGCTTTCGTCGGGCAGGCGCAGGATCAGGTTGGGATCAATGCAGATGTCCGACCAGACATCCCACAGGCTGGCATGGCCGACGCCAAAGAAGTTGCCCTTGGTCTGGGCCAGAATGTCGGTCATGATCTGAAAGTGCAGATGCGGGGCCCAGCCGCCGTTTTCATGCCAGTCGCCCAGATGCGCGACCAACTGGCCAGCCGTCACCGCATCGCCCACCTTGCACAGCCCTGGCAGCGTGCCGCCGAGATGGCCGTACAGGGTATGGAACGGCGTGCCGTCGGGGGTGGTGTGGCGCAGGATCAGCGTGTGGCCATAGTCCAAGGGATCGGCGTTGTAGGTGACATGGGCCACCGTTCCCGCAAGCGGCGCATGAACCGGCGTGCCTGC
>JANMJC010000416.1:0-2152 GCA_031371185.1 Paracoccaceae bacterium
TCTGGACCGGCTGGCGGCCAATGTGCCCTTGCAGGAGGCGGGGCGGATTTCGCCGCGCGAATTGACGCTGGCGCGGGCGAACCGGTCGGTGCGGCTGTTTGCCCATGTGGTCGACCGATTGGCGGCGGGCCGCCAACCCGACGCGGCCGAACTGGACGCCGTGGGCTATCTGATGCGCACCACGGCGGTCTACGGCTCGGGCAAGTTCGGGGCGGCGGACCGGGCGACCATCGCCGCGCGGCCCGAATTGCGCAGCCCCTTTCAGGCCGAGATGCTGACGGTCTGGCTGATCCGGTCCTTCACCCTTGATCTGGCCGAACATCTGGCCGCCGTGAAGGGCGGGGCGCGGGCGGTTCCGCTGGACCGCGACCTGGCGCGGGGCCTTGGGGTCGGCAATTCGACCGGGCTCGGGATGGCGCCCTTTCTGGTCAAGCATCCGACCTTGTTGAACAACTGGATGCTGGTGCGCGAAGAGGCGCTTGCCCGCGTGCGTGCGCAACCGCAGGCGGCCCCGGGCTGCGTGGCGGGCTTTCACGAAGCGATCCGCGCGGCCACCCGCAATGCCGAAACCTGGGTGTCGGACCACCCGGTGCAGCGCGCCAAACTGGCCGATCTGCGCGGCGATCTGGCCCGGATTGCCGCCTTCGGTTTTCCCGCTGGTCCCCGGCCGTGGAACGCCCTGTGGCAGTGGGCCGAAGCGACGCTGACCTTGGAAGGCCAAGAGGCGCTGCTGGCCGCGATGCTGGAACCGCATGGCGATCTGATCGACGGGCTGTCGGACTGCATGGACGCCGACGAAGCCGCTGCCTTTGCGCTTGACGGATCGGTCCGCATCGGGGCCTTCCGCGCCGATCTGGCGCGCGCCTATCCCTGGGCCCTGGGCATCGACTATGACCTGCACGACCATTCGGCGCGGTTCTGGTATGTCTCGGAAGAGAAACTGGAACCCCGGCTGGCAGAGCGCGCCGACGAAGCGGGCGCCGAGCATGAACTTCCCATCGACACCGGGCGCCGCGCTGCGGCCCTTGCCGCCGCCTTGACGGGCTGGCCCGAAGATCAACCGCTGGCCGCCTTTCTGCTGGCCCATCCCGAACACCGGTTCATGGCGCGGCGGGTGGCACTGGCCGGGCGCTTCCCCTATGGCGAGATTCAGGACAACCTGATCGGCGCGCGGACCCTGCCCATCGACATGCTGCGCTGCAAACTGGCCTGCTTTGGCGCCAGCCACTTCGATCCCCGCTCGGACCGTTGGGTGCGCATCGCCCTGTTTCAGGGCCAGCCCTATCCGCAGGATCTGGCCACCGGACCGACCCCATGACGGCGACCCTGTCCCTGGGAGAGATCGAGGCCCTGGCGTACAAGGCCGCGCGCGGTGCGGGCCTGGACTGGGGTCTGGCCGAAGAAGCCGGAGTTGCCACGCGCTGGCTTGTCGGGGCGGGCATTGACGGCACGGCCCTGCTGGCGCGCCTGCTGGACAACCGGCAACCCGGTGCCGTTTCGCTCGGGTCGCCGGTCCTGACCGGCCGAGACTGGACCAGTGGCGATGCCGCCGCCCTGTGCCCGATCGCTGTCGGGGCCGCGCTCAGCGACCATTTCTCGCTGCCCGAGGGCCCGTTGAACGGCCCCATCCGGCTGCGGAACCTGTGCGCCCCGGCGCTGATCCTGCCGTTCCTGGCGTGGGCCGGGGCGCGGGCGGGGGCGGTCGTTGCCGTTCAATGGTCCGACCTGAATGTGATCCTTGCCGCCGCGTCGCTGGTGGACCTGACGGGACCGGCCGATCTGATCGACGATCTGGTCCCGGAAGTGACGGTCAGCGCACGCCCCGCCATGACCGTTGCAGGCGTCGCGCGCCCCCGGCTTGCGGACTCTCCGGCGGCCCGGACATCGCTGGAGGCGCAGGCCAGCCGCACGCTGGTTCCGGCCTCGGACCAGTCGCGCCGGGGCGCGGGCGGCCTTGGGATCGACGACCCTTAGGCGGGCGGGCCTGCCAGCCTCGGACCTGTCGCGCCGGGGCGCGGGCGGGCCTTGGGATCGACGACCCTTAGGCGGGCCTGCGCGACGCTTCCAGATCGGAGGGGGGGCGCGGGCGGACAGGGGGTGGGAGGCGGTGTCGAGCTAGGGGCTGGCCCTAGCCGCGACGAGCGGGGGGGGG
>JANMJC010000059.1:0-5014 GCA_031371185.1 Paracoccaceae bacterium
GTCTTCATCTTGATCCAAATATTCCTGCGGGGGAGGTGCAATTTGCCCGCAAATTGCGCCGCGGGGGTGCAAAACCCCCGAGCACCGCCAGCCCAATGAAAGACCTTTCCGATGAACCACTTCCTTGACATCCACCAGACCGCCCCCAATGACCTGAGGTTCATGATCGACCAGGCCAAGGCGATGAAGGACGCGCGCGCGGGCAAGCCCAAGGGCGCGCCGGATGCAACCCAGCCCCTGGCGGGCCGCATGGTGGCGCTGATCTTCGAAAAGCCCTCGACCCGCACCCGGGTGTCCTTTGATGTCGGCGTCCGCCAGATGGGCGGGCAGACCATGGTGCTGTCGGGCAAGGAGATGCAGTTGGGCCATGGCGAATCGATCGCCGACACGGCGCGGGTGCTGTCGCGCTATGTCGATCTGATCATGCTGCGTACCTTCGAGGAGGCCACGCTGCACGAGATGGCCGAACATGCCACGGTGCCGGTCATCAACGGGCTGACAGACACCTCGCATCCCTGCCAGATCATGGCCGATGTGCTGACCTACGAACAGCATCGCGGTGCTGTGGCAGGGCGCAAGTTCGTCTGGTCGGGTGATGGCAACAACGTCTGCACCTCTTGGCTGCACGCCGCCGGGCAATTCGGCTTTGATCTGACCTTTACCGGCCCCGAAACGCTGGACCCCAACCCCAAGGCTGTCGAATTCGCGCGCTCCAAGGGATCGAAGGTTGCGATCACCCGCGACCCCCTGCTGGCGGCCCAGGGTGCCGATGCCATCGTCACCGACACCTGGGTGTCGATGCACGACCCCGAATCAGCGCGCGAACGGCGCCACAACCAGTTGCGCGGCTATCAGGTCAACGGCGCGATGATGGCGCAGGGCAAGCCCGACGCCCTGTTCATGCACTGCCTGCCCGCGCACCGCAACGAAGAGGCCTCGTCCGAGGTCATGGATGGTCCGCAATCGGTGATCTTCGACGAAAGCGAGAACCGTCTGCACGCGCAGAAGGCCATTCTGCGCTGGTGTCTGGGGGTGTGAAATCCCCCGGCTATTTGAAAGTTGCGGCTGTCTGACGAAAAGTTGATCGCCCCCCCCTCGCGCAAGGGCGCGAAAATCACCATGTCGGGATCGGTCAAAAGAAGGGTCCCTGTCATGTCTTCCTCCGTGTCGCGTCGTGGTCTTTTGCGCGCCGCTCCGCTCTTTGCCACCGCCCTCGCCGCGCCCGGCCTGTTGCGCGCCCAGGAGGATACCCTGCGCGCCAACATGTCCAGTTTCGTGATGCGCGACTGGCAGGACCATTTCGACTCTCTCGGCAAGGGCACCATCGTGGCCGACACCCGGTCGCGCGCCCTGCATTTCTGGAGCGCGGACGGCAGCGATTACCGGATCTACCCCACCTCGGTGCCCCGGCTGGAAGAGTTGACCAAGCGCGGCTACACCGAAATCATGCGCAAGAAGGTCGGGCCGGACTGGACCCCGACCCCGTCGATGAAAGAGCGGTTTCCCGAGTGGACCTACATGCCGCCCGGGCCCGACAACCCGCTTGGGACCCATGCGATGTATCTGTCCTGGCCGGCCTATATCATCCACGGCACCCATGACACCCGCAAGATCGGCCGCCCGTCCTCGGATGGCTGCATCGGGCTTTACAACGAACATATCGCCGAATTGTTCGCGGTGGCGCCGGTGGGAACGCAGGTTCTGGTGATCTGAACCGGCGGCGCGGACGATGGTCGGCGCATCTGTGGTTTCAGGATCACCCGCGGCACGAGGCCGTCCTCGTCGCTCGGGTGACGGTCCGGTCATTGGGTCGCCAAGCCGTTGAAATCGCGGTGATCCTGTCAAAGGTGCGGGGCGATAGCGCCAGGGTTGCAGGGGCACCTGCCCAGAGGCCATCGGCGGATGTCCGGCGACAGGTCGGCGGAGATAGGGTTCAGGGGTTCGGGACTGCCTCGCGGTCAGCGCCAGGCAGCTTCCCCCGCACGGCGCCGTGGTTTGGCGCTTGCAATTCGCCCAAAAGCGCGGCTCTGTGTCGCTGATTTCCCTCAACAGGTGCCCCATGCAATCCCCCGTCCCGTCCTTCACCCATTCCCTGACCGCCCTGTCCAAGATCCTGACCAAGGCGCAAGACTTTGAGGCCGCCAAGAAAATCAGGCCCGATGTCATACCGAACCTGCGCCTGATCGCCGACATGCTGCCCTTTGTGCGCCAGATCACGATTTGCTGCGACCATGCCAAGGGGGCGGCGGCCCGCCTGAGCGGCACCGAGAACCCGGTGTTCGAAGACCGCGAAGCCACCCTGGCGGATCTGCAAGAGCGCATCGCCAAGACCCTTGCCTTCATCGCCACGGTTCCGGATGCAGCGTTCGACAACGCCGAAAACCGGTCGATCACCCTGAAGGCCGGACCGCGCGAGCTGACCTTTCCGGGCGACGCCTATCTGACGGTCTACGCTATCCCCAACTTCTATTTTCACATGTCCACGGCCTACAGCATCCTGCGTGCCAACGGCGTCGAGATCGGCAAGACCGATTTTCTGGGCGGTTGAGATCATGTCGCGCGCGCTGGTTGTGATCGACGTTCAGGGCGACATGACCGCGTCGCGGGATGCGGGCTATCCTTGGGCAAACCCGCAGGCCGAAACCGCGATTGCGGCGCTGATCGCGGCGTTTCGCGCCAAGGGGTTGCCCGTTGTGCATGTTCACCACCACGAAACCCATCCCGGGGCCGCCATGGCGCCGGGCTCGGCGGGGGCCGCCCCCTTGCCCTGTGCCCTGCCGCAGGGGTCCGAGGCGGTCTTTGTGAAACACGGCTCTTCGGCCTTCATCGGCACCGGGCTGGAGGCGCATCTGCGCGACCATGGTCTGACCGATCTGGTGATCGCGGGGGGCGAGGCGAATGCCTGTGTTGAAAGCAGCACCCGGATGGCGGGCAACCTCGGCTTTGCCGTGACCGTGGCCGAGGACGCGCTGATCAACTTTCAAAAGACCCTGCGCGACGGTTCGGTGATGCCTCCGCAAACCGTTCTGGCCATGACACTTGCCAATCTGGACGGGTCCTTTGCCACAATAGCAACCACCGCACAGGTGGTCGAGGGGCTGACGGCCTAAGGGGGGCGACCCCCGGTTCAGGTCGGACGCGGTGTCGGGGCCAGGGCCGGCCCCCGCGCCGCGCCCAGGCTTGGGGTCAGGGCCAGGCTCAGGATCAGGGGCAGACCCACCGCCGCCAGCCCCCACCGCAGGCCAAAGGCCTCGCTGACAAAACCGATCAGCACCGGGCCGGTCAGAAACCCCAACAGGGCCAGAAAGGTGATCACCGCCACCGCGGATTCAACCCTTTGGCCGGGGATCTGCGCGGCAGAGGACACCGCAAGCGGAAACCCCAGGGACGCGCCAAGTCCCAGAAAGATCAGCGCCAGATAGGCCGTTGCGGGCACCGGCGACAGGACCAGCAGCGCCAGTGCCGCAAGGGCGGTACCGCCGCTGATCCGCGCCGACAGGCTGGCGCCGAACCGCAGGCGCAACGCGTCGCCGCGCAGCCGCCCAAGCGTCATGAAGCCTGAAAACAGCGTCAACCCCAGCCCCGCAACCCCCGCCCCTAGCGAAAAGGTGTCGCGCAGGAACAGGGGCGCCCAATCCATCATCGCGCCTTCGGCCATCGCGATGCCGAACAGGAACATCCCGATCCTGATGACCGGCATCGGCGGCCAGGCCCACCGCCCTGTCGCGGTCACCGGGACTGCGGGGCGGGGCGTCGCCGCCAGCCCCGCGCGCAGCCCCCAGACCAGCCAGACCGCCGCCGGCAGGATCGCGCCGGTCAGCACTGCCCCCGACAGACCGGGCGGCACCGCCAAGCCCGCCAGCCCGGCCCCCACGACGCTGCCCGCCATGGTCCCAAGGCTCCAGAAGCCGTGGCAGGACGACATGATCATCCGCCCCGTCGTCTTTTCAATTCCGTCCGCCAGCAGGTTCTGCGCCAGTTCCACCAGCGCCATCAGAACCCCGGCAAAGGCGAGAGCCGCGCACAGGGTCAGGGGCGAGGGCGCAAAGGCCAGCAGGCCAAGCCCGAACAGATAGGGCGGAAACAGCCACAAAAGGGCGGTCGCGGGCCCCAGCCGCCCCACGATCCGACCGGCAAAGGGCAGCGTCGCCATGATCCCCAACGGCATGCCCAACAGCACCAGCGCCAGAACCGAGGGCGACAGGTCCAATGCGTCCTTCACTTCGGGAATGCGCGGCAGCCAGGCGCCGAACGCCAGCGACTGAAGGCCGAAAATGCACCGGATGCGCCAGATCATCTTGGGGAGGTGTCAGGCCGTCTGGCCCTGCGCGGGGTCTGGCTTGCGCAGACGGTCCGCCGGGGCCGCCCGCCCGGCAAGCGAGGCGACCAGCAACAGCAAAAGCGCCAACGCGCCATAGGTCAGCCGGAACCCCAGATGTTCGGCCACGAACCCGATCGAAGCCGGAGCCACCAGAATTCCAGCATAGCCGACCATCGTGACCGTCGACAAAGCCTGACCCGAGGGCAGGTCGGGATGGTTTCCGGCGGCGGAAAACAGGATCGGGACCATGTTGGCCACGCCCAGACCCGACATGCCAAAGCCCAGGATCGCCAGCAGGTCATTCGGCGCCAGCGCCGCCAGCATCAGCCCGGCGGCCCCGATCACACCCGACACCCGCAGGGTGTTGACCGCGCCATGGCGGTGGCGCACCGAATCGCCCATGAACCGCATCACCGCCATGGCCCCCGAAAAGAACGCATAGGCCATCCCGGCGTTCAGCAGACCCGAGCCAAGTTCCTTGCCCAGAAAGATCGCCGCCCAATCCAAGACAGCCCCTTCCGGGATCATCGCGGCCATCGCCAGAAACCCCAGAAGCCACAGCCCCAGGTCGCGCGGCAACAGCGGGGCCGCGGTCGCGGGCCCTTTCACTGGTTCCGGCGCGGACCCGTGGCCCTCGTCGTCAACCATCCTGCCCATCGCCCACAGGATCAGGGTCAGGGCGACGCCCGATGC
>JANMJC010000434.1:0-5309 GCA_031371185.1 Paracoccaceae bacterium
GGGCTGTTTGGCGGCGCGGGCAAACAGCCCCTTCTTCGCCGCCTTCTCGATCATGGCCCGGTCGGCGGTCACGTAAAACCCCCGGCCCGGCAGCTTGTTCATGACATCCGCCACGACCTGACCCTCTGGACCCAGACAAAAGCGGATCAACCCCGCCTTCGGCTGAACATCGCCAGACACAATGCACTTGCGTTCCGGGTCGTCTGTTTCGTTGATACGGCCACCGCGTGTCACGGAAAACCCGAGGTCTGAGATCAGACCTCGGCCTCCTCTTCTTCTGTGGCGCCAGCTGCAAGCTCGGTCGGATCGACCCAGCCCAGCATGACACGCGCCGTCATGACCAGCGTTTGCGCCTCTTCCAAAGACATATCAAACTTCTCCAGCACGCCTTCATCCTTGTGACGCGCGCCATTCACAGTGGTCCAGCCACCTGCCAGTTCCCAATCCGCACAAGTCGCAAAGTCTTCCAGCGTCTTGATGCCGTCCAGCGCCAGCGCTTCAATCATCTGCGGTGTCAGGCCCTCGAACTCGACAAGGCTGTCTTCAACCCCCAAAGCCCGAGCGTTTGCCATCGCCTTGATATTGGCGGCTTCAAGGTAATCCCTTGCACGCGCTTGCAATTCGCCCGCCGTCGCTTCGTCGAATCCGTCGATCGACAGCAGTTCCTCGGCATCGACATAGGCCACTTCTTCCAGATTGGTGAACCCTTCAGACACCAGCAACTGCGCCATCATCTCGTCGATATCGAGCGTGTCGATGAACAGCTTGGTGCGTTCCGCGAACTCGGCCTGACGACGGGCGGACTCGTCGCTCTCGGTCATGATGTCGATGTCCAAAGCCGTAAGCTGGCTGGCCAGACGAACGTTCTGACCGCGACGACCAATGGCCAGCGACAACTGCTCGTCCGGCACCACCACGATGATCTTGCCGGTCTCCTCGTCGATCACAACCTTGGACACTTCTGCCGGCTGCAACGCGTTCACCAGGAACGTCGCCTGATCAGCATTCCACGGAATGATGTCGATCTTTTCGCCCTGCAATTCGTTCACAACGGCCTGCACACGGCTGCCGCGCATACCCACGCAAGCGCCGACCGGATCGATCGAGTTGTCATAGGAAATCACCGCAATCTTGGCGCGCGAGCCTGGATCACGGGCCACCGCCTTGATCTCGATGATGCCGTCATAGATCTCGGGCACTTCCATCTTGAACAGTTCGGCCATGAATTGCGGGTCGGTCCGGCTCAAGAACACCTGCGGGCCACGCGCCTCGCGGCGCACGTCCTTGATATAGGCACGGATACGGTCGTTCGGGCGATACGATTCGCGGCCGATCTTTTCGTTGCGGCGCAGAATGGCTTCACCGCGACCGATGTCGACGATGATGTTGCCGTATTCCTCGCGCTTGACCTGACCGTTGATGATCGTGCCCTTGCGGTCCTTGAATTCTTCGTACTGACGGTCACGCTCGGCCTCACGGACCTTTTGCAAGATCACCTGCTTGGCCGATTGTGCAGCGATTCGCCCCAGATCGACCGGCGGCACTTCGTCAATGATCTCGTCGCCGACTTTGGGGTCAGTCAACAGGCCAACAGCCTGTTTTACCGTGATCTGCGCGTGGTGATTCTCGACCGCATCATCCTCTACAACGGTACGGATGCGGGCAAAGGTGGCGCGACCGGTCTTGCGGTCGATGTTCACGCGAATGTCCATTTCCGCGCCGTAACGCGACTTTGCGGCACGGGCCAAGCTGTCTTCCATGGCCTGGATCACCAGGTCGGGGTCGATCATCTTTTCGCGGGCAACCGCTTCGGCGGTTTGCAACAGTTCAAGCTGGTTGGCAGAGGTAATCGCCATCGGAAACTCCCGGCTTAGTGTTTTGGGGTTTAGTGTTTTGTGGTGTCAGCAACAGCTTCGGCAGCGTCGTCTTCGTCGCTCTCCGAGGTTTGGATTTCGTCAAACTGGTCTTCGTCAATCACGCCCGAGGCTTTGCGTTGCCGCAGCATCTCGGTGATCAGCTCGTCGGTCAGGATCAACTTGGCGTCGGCCAACCAGTCGAACTGCAACCCGATGGTCACCGGCTGGCCCGCCTCCTCGATCGTGATCAGAACTTCGTCGCCCTCGACCCCGCTCAGCGTGCCCTTGAACCGACGGCGCCCGTCAACCAGTTCCGTTGTCTCGATCCGGCCTTCCCAGCCTTTCCACGTCTCAAAATCCTTCAGACGGGTCAGCGGGCGGTCGATGCCCGGCGAGGACACCTCCAGAATGAAGTTGTCTTCAATCGGGTCTTCAACGTCCAGAATGGCCGACACGGCAATCGAAATTTCGCCGCAATCGTCCACTTCGATCCCGCCGTCGGGCCGTTCGGCCATGATCTGCAGCGTGCGGGTGTTGCCGCCCATCAGCCGGATGCGCACCAGTTCGAACCCCATGCCCTCGATGACAGGAGTGACGATTTCCGCAAGGCGGCGGTCGATGGCGGATTTGGCGATCAGATCAGACAAGAGTACCTCAAAATGAAAAACGGGCCCACAGGCCCGCCGTGCGTCTCGGTAGCTTCAGGTTTGGACCCTGAAACAGCTGTTGGACGTCATATAGGCCAAAGGCTGGCGTGCTGCAAGGCCGATTGCGTCGGGCTTGCCCGTCAACGCCAAATTCAGCAATCCCAGACCGCACCCCATGTGGTCAAACGCATTGCCCGACCAACCCCTGTCCGGCAATATGATTAGGGGCGTCACGCTGGTCACCTTGGCAGTGATGCTTTTTGTCGTTGCCTATGTGGTTCGGCCTGAACAACACCCATTCCGTTGATTTTGCACTGAAAGGTGGCGGATTGTGTGGCCGTTGCCCGCAGGGTTTTGTATGATTTTCGCCGAAACCCTGCAATTTCGGTTCTGCCATGAAGCATCGTTCGCGCCCTTCGGAACAGGATGACCTGCTGCGTCCGCGTCTGGTCGACATGATCGACCTGCGGCACGAGTTGGTGAAGCTGGCGGGCTTGATCGACTGGGAGGTGTTCGAGCGCGAATGGGCCGGGTTCTTTCCCTCTGGCAAGGGTCGGCCCGCGACAGAGCCGCGTTTGGTGGCGGGGCTGCTTTATCTCCAGCACGCCTACAGGCTGTCGGACGAGGCGGTTGTCGCGCGTTGGGTGGAAAATCCCTACTACCAGCACCTCACTGGCGAGACCTTTTTCCAGCACCGCCTGCCGATTGACCCCTCCTCGCTGACCCGTTGGCGTGGTCGCATTGGCGAGGAAGGCGTCGAATGGCTTCTGACCCAGACGATCCGGGCCGGGCAGAAGTCCGGTGCCATCGACGAGGACAGCGTGAAGCGTGTGGCGGTGGACACTACGGTCATGGAGAAGGCCATCGCCCACCCGACCGACTCCCGGCTTTACGAGCGGGCCCGGGAACAACTGGTGGCGCTGGCGCAAGAGGCCGGGGTGGAGCTGCGGCAATCCTACGCCCGCCTTGCCCCGCGGCTGGCGTTGCAGGTTGGTCGCTATGCCCATGCCAAACAGTTCAATCGCATGCGCAAGGCATTGAAAAAGCTGAAGGGCTATACCGGCCGCGTCCTGCGTGACCTGCGGCGGCATCTCGACGACATCCCTGAGGGAAGCCTGAGGGACCGGATCATCGCCAAGCTCGCTTTGGTCTCCCATCTGCTGCATCAGCAGCCCAGAGGCGGTGACAAGATCTACGCCCTGCACGAACCGCATGTCGACTGCATCTCGAAAGGCAAGGCCAGGGTGCGCTACGAGTTTGGCTGCAAGGTCAGTGTCGCCACCACGCTGGACGAGGGCTTTGTCGTGGGCATGCGCAGCTTTCCCGGCAACCCTTACGATGGCCACACCCTGAGAGAAGCGCTGGACCAGGTGACAATCCTGACCGACCGGCGCCCCGACCTGACCGTCGTCGACCGGGGCTATCGCGGCCATGCCGAGACCAGGACCCGCGTCCTGATCAGCGGCACAAGGCGCGGGTTGACCCCCAAGCTGATCGCAGACCTGCGCCGCCGCAGCGCCATCGAAGCCGAGATCGGCCATATGAAAACCGACGGCCGCCTGTCACAATGCCCCCTGAAAGGCACCATCGGCGACGCCCTCTTCGCCGTGCTTTGCGCCTGCGGACACAACATCCGAAAGATCCTGGCCCACCTCAGGGCTTGGCTTGCCTGGTTTGTCGTCACCCTGTGGGCTGAAGAAAACGCGCTGCAACGACACCATCAGACAGTCGTTGCAGCCCGGACACTTTGTTCAGGGTGAACTATGTGATGACCAAGCATCTGACCATGCTTTATGCCGTGCCTTTGGTCGTTTTCCTGCGCTAAGTGGTCAATATCATTCTGCTCGTTGTGGTTCTGGCCCCGCAGCGCCGACGCGCGCTCTGGGCAACCCAGCGCATCGGATTGGTGATACCTGGGGCTGGTTATCACCTTTTGTCCCGCGTACAGGCCCGCACTGAAACACTGCCGCCATGCGGTTCAACACCGCAGTTGTTGGCGCGTTGATCTTTGGCGCGAAAATGATCGGCACCGGGATCGGGCCGTTTCCGGTGGGTGTTGACTGGGTTTGGCTGTTAGCACGCGCGCGGTTGCCACCGTCGGCCATTTTCTGTTCACTGCCGCATACCGCGAAGCCCCGACATCTCTGCTGACCCCTGTCAACTACATGCACCTTGCCTGGGCCGGGATTCTGGGCTGGTTCGTCTTCGACCATGCGCCCGATCTGCACAGCACGACCGGCATGACGATGGTCGTCGCAGCAGGCATCGCTGTTGCCCTCCGCACGCATATTTCTGGGCTTAAGCCATTGTATCAAATACCGAGCTTCTCCGGTGGCGGACTAACCGCCACCGGAGACTTTCGTCACACATCAGGCCATTTTGGCTTTGCCCAGGTCCGCTTCCGATTTGCGAACCGCGATCATGAAGATCAGCACGCCAAAGACCGCTTTCGCCACAAGGTCGGCAATTGTGTAGCCGACCTGAACGACCGTCAACGCGGTGGCCCCTTCCAATCCGATGGCGCCGGCAAAGAACACAACCGGATAGAACGACCACTACAGGATCGTGACCCAGATAGCAGCTTTCACCAGACCGCGTGCGCCTGCGGGCTGCTGCTCAATCGAACGGCTCAGGCCGACGAACAGTTCATAGACGATCCACAGGAATGGGATCATCCCCAACGCGCCCCACATCCAGCGGCCGGATGCTGCCTCGGAAATTTCGCCGGGATAGCCCAGGCCGACCATGGCTGCGGCCAACAGACCCAAACGGATCGCTTTAGAGCTGGTTTCCTGGCGGCTCAGAC
>JANMJC010000459.1:0-3730 GCA_031371185.1 Paracoccaceae bacterium
CGCGCGCTGATCGCGCTGGGTTGAAATGGCAGGGGGGCCCGGTTCGGGGCCCCCTATTGCATTTCGCCATCACCTTTCGGTGATCTGTGCGACTTTGCGTCATTCAGACCAAGGTCCGGGTTTTCCGACTTGTCACAACGCCCTTTTCCCGCCAAATTCCCGCCCATATCTGGGCCGCCCCACACTGTGTTCAGGGGACACGCCCGTTTTTTAATGGACAGGAGAGTTAGATGGCAACGCCGACCGACCCGCTTTACGCTGACCAATGGCACTTTGGCCTGATGGGCGACATCGAGAAGATCTGGGATGACTATGATGGCAGCGGTGTCACCGTTGCGGTCTATGACGAGGGGGTTCAGTACACCCACGAGGATCTGGACGACAATTATGACGCTTCGATGCATTTCACCTACGACGGCATCACCTATGACCCGATGCCGATCGACGCCGATTCCGGCCATGGCACCTCTTGCGCCGGTCTGATCGGGGCCGAGGCGAACAACGGCGTCGGCGGCACCGGCGTGGCGCCGGGGGTCACCCTGACCGGGGTGAACTATCTGGACGACATCCAGTTTCAGTCGGCCGAAATCTATGATGCAGCCATGCTTTGGGCCGCCAATTTCGACATCATGTCGAACTCCTGGGGCTATTCGCAGAACTTTTCGGGCGTGCAGAACATCTCTGACCCCAACAGCGGCGAAAGCCATGATCTGGCGCTTTGGTCGCAGGTTGTCGCCGAGGGCCGCGACGGGCTGGGCACGGTGATCCTGAAGGCCGCCGGCAACGAGACCAACAACTCCAACGGCGATGGACTGAACGCCTCGCGGATCACGATCACCGTTGCCGCGACCGATCTGAACGGCGATGCCACCTATTACACCAACTACGGCTCTTCGATCCTGGTCGCGGGCCCGGCCTCGGCGGTGACCACCGACCTGACGGGCAATGCCGGCTACAACGGGTTCTTCGACGACGACGACGTGCCGACCAACTACACCAGCACCTTCAACGGCACCTCGGCGGCGACGCCCACGGTGGCGGGCATCGTGGCGTTGATGATGGATGCCAACGACAACCTGGGCTGGCGAGATGTGCAGAACATCCTGGCCCTGACGGCCAGCCATACCGGGTCGGACCTGGGCGGCCCGGGCGAGCTGGAAGAGGTCGGGTCCTGGCAACTGGTCGGTGGCAACACCTGGAACGGCGGCGGCACCATGTTCCACCAGTCCTACGGCTACGGCATGGCCAATGCCTATGGCGCGGTGCGCATGGCCGAAGCCTGGGCGGTGATCTATCCGGTAGCGCTGACCTCGGCCAACGAACGCAACGCCACCGGCACCTATTCCGGCGCGGGCTTTGCCATTCCCGACAGCGATGACGTCGCGGGCACCGGCCAGGTGTCGCTGGACATCGAGGTGACCAAGAACATCTCGATCGAAAACATCGAAGTGACCGTGTCGTTGACCCATTCCGACGCCCGCAACATGAACATCTGGCTGGAAGCGCCCGACGGCACCCGCATTCAGATCTTCCTGGAAGGCGATGGCAATGGCCGCACGATGGACGATGGCCTGACCTGGGTCTTCGGCGTGGACAGCCTGCGCGGCTTTTCCTCGGCCGGAACCTGGAGCGTGGTTTTCGAAGATACCGTCACCGGCAATACCGGCACGGTCGAAGGCGCGTCGATCGAGTTTTTCGGCTCGGCAGCGGTGAATGACACCGTGTTCACCTTCACCGATGACTTCAGCGCGGTGGCGGCGCTGGAAGCCTCGCGGCAGACCATCGACGATCTGAACGGTGGCGTGGACTGGCTGAACTTTGCCGCGATGACCGGCGATCTGGGCGTCGACTTGGGCTCGGGCGGGGCGCTTTCGGTGGATGGCATCGACATCGCGGCGCTGGCCGCCGGGTCGGACGAGATCGAGAATGTCTTCATGGGCGACGGGAACGACACCGTCTTTGGCAACGGTCTTGGCAATGAAATCCACGGCATGCGGGGCAATGACCTGCTGCGCGCCGATCTGGGCAACGACAAGGTCTACGGCGACGATGGCAAGGACACCCTCCACGGCGAAGACGGCAACGACAAGATCTGGGGCGGCGATTCGGCGGACCAGATCTATGGCAGCGCCGGCAAGGACCAGTTGTACGGCGATCTTGGCAATGACAGCTTTGTCTTTGCTGTCGGCGCGGGTGGCGACAAGATCCATGACTTCGAAGACGATGCCGACGTGTTGAAACTGGACGATGCGATCTGGGGCGGCGGCCTGTCCAAGTCGGACCTGATCGCGGACTATGCCGACGTGCGCAACGGCAACACCGTGTTCAACTTTGGCGACGGCAACAAGGTCACCATTCTGGGCGTGACCGACACGTCGATCTTTCTGGATGACATCAAGTTCATCTGATCGCTTGCGGCAGGGGGGGCTGGTGCTTCCCTGCCGCCTTTTCGCCGCGACAGGCGGTTACACCCTGCGCCGCGCCCGCAGTGCGGCGTTGATCGTGCCGTCGTCCAGATAATCCAGTTCGCCGCCGATTGGCACGCCCTGCGCCAGCGAAGTCACCACCACGCCCAACGGGTCCAGCACATCGGCGATGTAATGCGCCGTGGTCTGGCCATCGACCGTGGCGTTCAGCGCCAGGATCACCTCGGTGATGCCTTCGGCCCCGATGCGCGCCACCAGACCGGGAATGTGCAATTCGTCCGGCCCGACATTGTCCAGCGCCGACAGGGTGCCCCCCAGAATGTGATAGCGCCCGCGAAAGCTGCCGCCGCGCTCCATCGCCCACAGATCGGCCACATCGGCCACCACGCAAATCTCGCCTGTCGCCCGGCTTGGCGCCGTGCAGATGGAGCAGGGGTCATGGGGGCCGATATTGCCGCACATGGCACAGGTCTTGGCCGATAACGCCAGATCGGCCATCGACCGCGCGAGCGGCACCATCAGCCCGTCGCGCTTTTTCAACAGCGCAAGCACCGCGCGGCGGGCCGAACGCGGCCCCAGGCCCGGCAGTCGCGCCATCAACTCGATCAGCGCCTCGATCTCGCGCGGGGCTTCTGACGCCATCAGAACGGCAGCTTCAGGTCGGCGGGCAATCCCAGCTCTGCCGTGATCCGCGCCATTTCCGATTGGGAACGGGCGGTGGCCTTGGCCTGCCCGTCGCGGATCGCCGCCACGATCAGATCTTCCACCACTTCCTTTTCGGACGCCACAAGGATCGACGGGTCGATCTCCAGCCCCGTCACCTCGCCCTTGGCCGTGACCCGCGCGCGCACCAGACCGGCGCCGGATTCGCCCAACACCACGATGCGGGCAAGATCTTCCTGCATCTCGGCCAGCTTGCCCTGCAAATCCTGCGCGGCCTTCATCATCTTGGCCATGTCGCCAAGCCCACCCAAACCGCCCAACCCCTTCAACATCCTGTCACTCCGTTTGCCTTGTTCCGCAAATATAAGCGGCCCCACCCGTCGCCCCAAATTTCTTCGAAGAAATTCGCAAATCTTTTCGAAAAGATTTGGTCAGCCCTCTTCAAACGGGTCCCATTCCTCGTCGACCTCGGGCAAGGCCTGCGCCGCCGCTTCGGCCACCAGATCCTCGGGGTTGCGGATCGCGGTGATCCTTGACCCGGGAAAGGTTGCCAGAACCGCCCTCACCAGCGGGTCTTCCATCGCCTCGGCCTGCGTGGCGAGCGTGTCGCGGTCGCGCTCTTCGGCAATGGTCGCAGCCCC
>JANMJC010000461.1:0-2421 GCA_031371185.1 Paracoccaceae bacterium
TGGTCGGCGTCGTCGCCGCCTGGGCCTATTCGGCAGAACCTGTCCGGCTGAAACGGTCCGGCTGGTGGGGCCCGGGTCTGGTCGGCCTGTGTTACGAGGGGCTGCCCTGGTTCACTGGCGCCGCCGTTCTGTCGCAATCCGTGCCGTCGTTTCAAGTCTGCACGATGGCGCTGCTCTATGCCTTTGGGGCCCATGGCATCATGACCCTGAACGATTTCAAGGCGTTGGAGGGCGACAAGCTGCACGGTGTCCGCTCGCTTCCCGTGACCCTTGGCCCCGATGTCGCCGCCCGTGTCGCCTGCACCGTGATGGGCGTGGCGCAGGCGCTGGTCATCGCGCTGCTGGTCGTCTGGGGCAAGCCCGTTCACGCCATCCTGGTCAGCCTGCTGCTGCTTTGGCAGATCCGCGCCATGGCGACCCTGCTTAGCGACCCCAAGGGCCGCGCGCCCTGGTACAACGCCACCGGCGTCGCGATGTATGTCAGCGGCATGATGATCACCGCCTTTGCCCTGCGCACGATGGAGGTTCTGCCATGAAGCACCTGTCCTGGGTCGCAATCTTTCGCCTTGGCGCCGTCCAGATGTGCCTTGGGGCTATCGAGTGATCTGCACCTCGACCCTCAACCGGCTGATGGTGGTGGAACAGTCGCTGCCCGCGATCCTGCCCGGTCTGCTGGTCGGCCTGCATTACGCCATTCAGCTGTCGCGCCCGACCTGGGGCTACAAATCCGACACCGGCGGCAACCGGACACGGTTCATCATCGGCGGAATGGCCCTGCTGAGCCTTGGCGGCTGTCTCGCCGCGTTCGGATTTGTCATGATGGAAACCAGCTTTGCCGCAGGTCTTGCCGTCTCGATCCTCGCCTACAGCATGATCGGTGCGGGCGTGGGGGCATCGGGCACCTCGCTCCTCGCACTTCTTGCCACTAAGACCCACCCGACCCGCCGCGCCGCTGCTGCCACCATAACCTGGTTGATGATGATCTTTGGCATCGCCGTCACGGCCACCGTGGTCGGCAAGGCGCTGGACCCCTATTCCGACGCGCTGTTGCTGCAACTGGTCGCCATGGTCGGTATCGTCGCCCTGATCCTGACCACCCTTTCTGTCTGGGGCATCGAACGCCGCCACACCGCCGCGGCCGAGCCGCAGCCGGCACCGCTGCCCTTTGCCCAAGGCCTCGCCCAGATCTGGGACGAACCGCGCGCCCGCAACTTCACCATCTTCATCTTCCTGTCGATGGTCGCCTATTTCATGCAGGAACTGATCCTGGAACCCTATGCCGGCCACGCCTTTGGATTTACGCCGGGCCAATCGACCCAACTTTCGGGCGCGCAGTACGGCGGCGTGTTCATCGGCATGCTGACCGTCGGCATCGCCGCCACCGGGTTCAAGTTCGGCTCGCTGCGCGCCTGGGTCATGGCGGGGTGTGCTGGGTCCGCCGCAGCCCTGATCGTCATCGCGCTGGCCGGCCAGTCCACCAACGGGCCGGCCATCTTGCAACCGGCCACCATGGCGCTCGGCTTTTTCAACGGCATGTTTGCTGTCGCGGCCATCGGGTCGTTGTTGGCCCTGGCCGGGCAGGGCCGCGAACAGCGCGAGGGCACGCGGATGGGCCTGTGGGGTGCGGCCCAGGCCATCGCCGCCGGTCTTGGCGGCATTTTTGGCGCGGGCGCCGTCGATCTGGCCCGCCACCTGATGCCCACCCCGACCGCCTTTGGCTTAGTCTTCACCGCCGAGGCCGCATTGTTCCTCGTCGCAACCCTCATGGCCGCACGGATCATCGAAGGTCCGCGCCCCGCCGAAATCGGTAATCTTGTCCCCGGAGAATTGCATGTTTGATGTTGTGGTGATCGGCGGCGGCCCCTCGGGTGCGACAGCGGCCAACGACCTGGCCAAAGCCGGCTGTGACGTGGCCTTCCTTGACCGCGCTGGCCGCATCAAACCCTGCGGCGGCGCGATCCCGCCCCGTCTGATCGAGGATTTCTCGATCCCCGAAAGCCAGCTCGTCGCCCATATCAATACCGCCCGTATGGTGTCGCCCACCGGACGCGCGGTCGATATCCCGATCGAGGGCGGCTTTGTCGGCATGGTCGACCGCGAACATTTCGACGAATTCCTGCGCGAACGCGCCGTCAGCCATGGCGCCACCCGACTGACCGGCACCTATCTGCGGCTGGAGCGGGACGCCGCAGGCACCCATGTCGTCTACCGTGACAAGGTCAGCGGCGACGAGGTTCGCCTTGCGACCAAGCTGGTCATCGGTGCCGACGGTGCCAGGTCCAATGTCGCCAAGACCGAGGTGCCGGGCGGCGACAAGATCCCCTATGTCATCGCCTATCACGAGATCATCAAGGCCCCCGCAGCCTCCAACAGCTATGACCCCAAACGCTGCGACGTGATCTATGATGGCAAGATCAGCCC
>JANMJC010000469.1:0-2689 GCA_031371185.1 Paracoccaceae bacterium
GCCGGAACATCCGCATCGTGCCCACCGCGCCGATCTTTGCCCAGGCGATCCTGAACATCTGGGGCGGCATGTCGGTGTCGTCTTTGTTCGAGACCGAAACCTTGGTGCCGATCTACGAAGGCATGTATCTGCGCGAGTGAACGGGGCGCGCGGCCGGGCTATTTCACGTCCCAGTCATCCTCGTCCGACACGGCCCCGATCGCGACCCATTCGGCGCGGACGCGCGCGATGCGGCTGTCGCCCCAGGTGCGAAAGACGATGTGAAAGCCTTCCTCGGTCACCCGCTCGGCCGAAATGTCGGCGCGAGCGTTGTGCTTGTGGTCGATGTCCCACATCGAGATCGACACCATCACCGTCGGGGCAGACAGGAACGGCGATTGAAAGGTCACGATGTGGCGGCTTTCACGGTCGCCGTGGCCGGTCCACATGATGCCGTCATCGGCATAGTCCGAAAACAGAACCCGCGATCCCTGCTGCAGAGCCAGGGTGCCCGGTGCGATCCGCTTCATGCAATGTCCCCCCGATGGCAGCCTAGACCGGAAATCTGGCAGAAAAACGATCAATCAACAAAAAAGGCCCCGACATTGCGGGGCCTTCCATTCATTTTCACGCAATCACTGGCCTGCGGCGGTTTTCATCGCCAGAAGGTCCGCGACAACCTTGTCGGCCGCGTCCTTGTCGGACATGACGGCAGCAGCCTCGCAGCCGTCGGCGACCAGCGCGTCGATCAGCGCCGGGGTCAGTTCTTCGACCGGAACCGCGCGTTCGGCCAGAACCGAAACGCCGCTGGCCGAGATTTCGGCAAAGCCGCCGGTGACGACATAGGATTTGACCCCGTCACTTCCGATGGCCCTCAGGATGCCCGGGCGCAGCGTGGTGATGGTGGGGGCGTGCCCCTCCATCGCGGTCAGATCGCCGTCCGCGCCGGGGATCTGGACCTCGGTCGCCACAAGCGACGCCAGGCGCCGTTCGGGGGACACAAGGTCGAATTGAAGCGTGCCTGCCATGATGCCCCCTTAGGCCGCAGCCGCGGCAAGACGCTGAGCTTTTTCAACCACTTCCTGAATGCCGCCGACCATGTAGAAGGCCGCTTCGGGCAGGTGATCGTATTCGCCGGCAACCACCGCCTTGAAGGATTTGATGGTTTCCTCCAGCGGAACCTGCTTGCCGTCGGACCCGGTGAAGACCTTGGCCACGTCGAAAGGCTGCGACAGGAAGCGCTGGATCTTGCGGGCGCGCGCCACGGTCAGTTTGTCTTCCTCGGAAAGTTCGTCCATGCCAAGGATGGCGATGATGTCCTGCAACGACTTGTAGCGCTGCAGCACGGTCTGAACCGAACGGGCGACGTCGTAATGCTCTTGGCCCACGATGCGCGGGTCCATCAGGCGCGAGGTTGAGTCCAGCGGGTCAACCGCCGGATAGATCCCCAGTTCCGAGATGGCGCGCGACAGGTTGGTCGTGGCGTCAAGGTGGGCAAAGGACGTGGCCGGCGCAGGGTCGGTCAAGTCATCGGCCGGAACGTAGATCGCCTGCACCGAGGTGATGGAGCCGTTCTTGGTCGAGGTGATGCGTTCCTGCAGCAGGCCCATGTCGGTGGCCAGCGTCGGCTGATAGCCCACGGCGGACGGGATACGACCCAGAAGGGCCGACACTTCGGAACCGGCTTGGGTAAAGCGGAAGATGTTGTCGACAAAGAACAGAACGTCGGTGCCGGACTGGTCGCGGAACTGCTCGGCCAGGGTCAGGCCCGACAGGGCGACGCGCAGACGCGCACCCGGCGGTTCGTTCATCTGGCCGTAAACAAGGGCCACTTTGGATTTCGTCATGTCTTCCAGGTTGATAACCCCGGATTCGATCATCTCGTGATACAGGTCATTGCCTTCGCGGGTCCGCTCGCCCACGCCGGCGAAGACCGAAAAGCCCGAGTGCACCTTGGCGATGTTGTTGATCAACTCCATGATCAGAACCGTCTTGCCCACGCCGGCGCCGCCGAACAGGCCGATCTTGCCGCCCTTTGCGTAAGGCGCCAGCAGGTCGATGACCTTGATGCCGGTCACAAGGATCTGGCTTTCGGTGGCTTGTTCAGAGAACGCCGGGGCCGGACGGTGGATCGAGCGGTGCTCGGTCGCGTTGACCGGGCCGCGTTCGTCCACCGGCTCTCCGATGACGTTCAGGATGCGGCCAAGGGTGGCGTCTCCGACCGGCACCTGAATGGGCGCGCCGGTGTCGGACACGGGGGCGCCACGCACCAGACCTTCGGTGGCGTCCATCGCGATGGCGCGGACCGTGCTTTCGCCCAGATGCTGCGCCACTTCCAATATCAGCTTCTTGCCGTTGTTTTCGGTCTGCAAGGCGTTCAAGATCGCGGGAAGGTCGCCGCTGAACTGAACGTCCACCACGGCCCCGATCACCTGAGTGATCTTGCCAGCCGCAGCAGCCGCTTTCGGTGCTTTTGCCATGTCGTTTCTCCGGTTCGTCAGAGCGCTTCAGCGCCCGAAATGATTTCGATAAGCTCTTTGGTGATCGCAGCCTGGCGCGACCGATTGTAGCGGATGGTCAGCTTGTTGATCATGTCGCCCGCATTGCGCGTCGCATTGTCCATCGCGCTCATCCGCGCACCCTGCTCCGACGCGCCGTTTTCCAACAACGCGGTGAAAACCTGAGTGGCCACAGCGCGCGGCAACAGATC
>JANMJC010000472.1:0-2114 GCA_031371185.1 Paracoccaceae bacterium
GCCCACGACCGCAACGACGAAACCATTGAGCGCATCTACATCGGCCGCCGCTTCAAGAACGACACCGAACGGCTGGAAAAGCTGTTCGAGATGTATACCAAGATGACCAGTAAAATGCCCAAGGTGACCGCATGACAAAACCGCTGCACGTCCCCTCTGTTTCCGTCACCTATGCCCGCAACGGCAATAGTACCAAGCCGAACGAACTCGGCATGCGCGTCATGCAAGAGCGCGCCTATGAAAAGCGCGGCGAGCAATATCTGCTGATCAAATCGCCCCCGGCGTCAGGCAAAAGCCGCGCACTGATGTTCATCGCCTTGGACAAGCTGCACAATCAGGGCCTGAAGCAGGCGATCATCGTGGTGCCGGAAAAATCCATCGGGTCCAGCTTTGCCGACGAACCGCTGTCGAAGTACGGCTTCTGGGCCGACTGGAAGGTCGAGCCGAAATGGAACCTGTGCAACTCGCCGGGCACGGACGGCGGCAAGGTGAATTCGGTCGGGGCGTTTCTGGAGGGCAGCGACCGCGTGCTGGTCTGCACCCATGCCACTTTCCGCTTTGCTGTTGAACGCTTCGGCGTCGAGGCGTTTGACGACCGCCTGATCGCCATCGACGAATTCCACCATGTCAGCGCCAATCCGGACAACAAGCTGGGTGGGCATCTTGGCAGCTTCATGGCGCGGGATCGGGCGCATATCGTCGCCATGACCGGCAGCTATTTCCGGGGCGACGCCGAGGCTGTTCTGATGCCGCAGGACGAATCCAAGTTCGAGACGGTGACCTACACCTACTATGAACAACTGAACGGCTATGAGTATCTGAAAAACCTCGATATCGGCTATTTCTTCTACAACGGTCCCTATGTCGACGACATCCTGCGCGTGCTGGACCCGGCCCAGAAGACCATCCTGCACATCCCGAATGTGAACGCCCGCGAAAGCACCAAGGACAAGCATCGCGAGGTAGAGCACATCCTCGATGCCCTTGGTGAATGGCAGGGCACCGATCCGGTGACCGGGTTCCAGCTGGTCAAGGTGCCAGACGGCCGGGTGCTGCGCATCGCCGATCTGGTCGATGACGAAGGGCCACGTCGCGACAGGGTGTCGGCCGCGCTGAAAGACCCCTCCCAGAAGATGAACCGCGATCACGTGGACATGATCATCGCGCTGGGCATGGCGAAGGAAGGGTTCGACTGGATCTGGTGCGAACATGCCCTGACCGTAGGCTATCGGGCCAGTCTTACTGAGGTGGTGCAGATCATCGGCCGCGCCACGCGCGACGCGCCGGGCAAGGTGACAGCGCGTTTCACCAACCTGATCGCCGAACCCGACGCATCCGAAGGGGTTGTGACTGAGGCTGTCAACGATACCCTGAAGGCGATTGCGGCCAGCCTTCTGATGGAACAAGTCCTGGCCCCCCGCTTTGAATTCAAGCCCAAAACGGTGGCCAGCACGGCTGAGCCGGGGTTTGACTATGGCGAGGCGGGTTATGATCCCACGAAATGCAACGTCGGGTTCAATCCCACCAGCGGCAAGTTCCAGATCGAGATCAAAGGACTGGCTGAACCAAAGAGTGAGTTCGCGCAGCGCGTCTGCACGCAGGATCTGAACGAGGTAATCACCGCCTTTGTCCAGGACAAGACCACCATCGAGCGCGGCCTGTTTGATGCCGAGATGGTGCCGGAAGAGCTGACGCAGGTTCGCATGGGTAAGATCGTGAAGGACAAGTATCCCCAAATGGATGATCACGACCAGGAAGCGGTGCGGCAGCATGCCGTTGCGGCCCTTAACCTAACGCAGAAGGCCAAAGAGTTGGCCCTATCCGGCAATGACCCGGAACGGACGGGCAGCACCGCCCTGATTGACGGTGTCAGGAAGTTCATGAACGTGCGCGATCTGGATATCGACCTGATTGATCGGATCAACCCGTTCGGCGAGGCCTATGCGATCCTTGCCAAGACGATGAGCGAGGAAAGTCTCAAGCGTGTGGCGGCAGTAATCGCTGCCAAAAAGGTGAACCTGACGCCTGATGAGGCACGCGAACTTGCCAGGCGGGCCCTAAAATTCAAGCAGGAGCGTGGTCGCCTGCCCTCAATTACCTCGATGGACGCTTGG
>JANMJC010000497.1:0-1927 GCA_031371185.1 Paracoccaceae bacterium
GGACGCCGGACCCTGGATCTGGACCTGCTCGCCTATGGCGACCTGGTGCTGCCGGACCTTGCGACGCAAACCGAATGGCGCAACCTGCCGGCACGGGATCAGTCGCTGCAGACTCCGCAAACCCTGATCCTGCCCCATCCCCGCATCCAGGACCGCGCTTTCGTGCTGGTTCCGCTGGCCGACATCGCCCCCGACTGGCGGCACCCCATTCTGGGTCAGACGGTCGCCCAGATGCTCGCTCTTCTCGATCCGGCGGATATTCGCGCGGTCACACCCTTGTAATCGCGCGGTTTCGTCCGATTTGATGCTTGTCAAGGTCCGACACACCGCTTAGACAGACGTTTTTGTGCCCCCACCCCGACAGGAGCAGACATGGCCCGCGTGACGGTTGAAGATTGCGTTGACAAGGTTCCGAACCGGTTCGAACTGGTGATGCTGGCGGCGCACCGCGCCCGCGAAATTCAGTCAGGCTCGCCGGTCACCGTGGACCGCGACAACGACAAGAACGCGGTTGTGGCGCTGCGTGAAATCGCGGACGAAACCCAACTGGCCAATTCCCTGCGTGAACGGATGATCGAAAGCCATCAGACCCAGATCGAGGTTGATGAGCCCGAGGATGACCAGATGGCGCTGCTGATGTCGGGCGAGATCGACCGCCCGATGCAGGACGACATGTCCGAAGAAAAGCTGTTGCGTGCCCTGATGGAAGCGCAAGGCGAGAACTGATCCGGACTGCGCGGTGATCAAGACAGATTGCCGTGATCAAGAAAGAACGTGGGCATGATCGACGTCGATGACCTGATCGCCCTCGTTCGCAACTACAATCCACGCACCAACACCGACCTTCTGCGCCGGGCCTATGCCTACGGCATGAAGATGCACGAAGGTCAGATGCGCAAATCGGGTGAGGAGTATTTCACCCACCCCGTCGCCGTCGCCGCCATCCTGACCGAACAGCAACTTGACGACGCCACCATCGTCACCGCCCTGCTGCACGACACGATCGAAGACACCAAATCGACCTATGACGAGGTCGAACGCCTGTTTGGCCACGATATTGCCGAACTTGTTGACGGCGTGACCAAACTGACCAACCTGCAACTGTCATCGGCCCAATCCCAACAGGCCGAAAACTTTCGCAAGCTGTTCATGGCGATGTCCAAGGATTTGCGGGTGATCCTGGTCAAGCTCGCCGACCGTCTGCACAACATGCGCACCATCAAATCCATGAAGCCGGAAAAGCAGGTCCAAAAGGCCCGCGAAACGATGGAAATCTTTGCGCCATTGGCGGGCCGGATGGGCATGCAATGGATGCGCGAAGAGCTGGAGGATCTGGCCTTCAAGGTCCTGAACTCCGAGGCGCGCAATTCGATCATCCGCCGCTTTCTGGTGCTGCAACGCGAGGCCGGCGATGTGGTGCATCAGATCAGCACCGACATCCGCAACGAGTTGGACCGCGCGCAACTGGAGGCCGACGTCTATGGCCGCGCCAAGAAGCCCTATTCGATCTGGCGCAAGATGCAGGAAAAGAACTTGGCCTTTTCCAGCCTGTCCGACATCTACGGCTTTCGCATCATCTGCCATTCGGTCGCCGACTGTTACGCCATTCTGGGCGTGATCCACCAGCGCTGGCGGGCGGTGCCGGGCCGGTTCAAGGACTATGTCAGCCAGCCCAAAAGCAACGGCTACCGGTCCATCCACACCACGGTGTCGGGCCGTGACGGCAAGCGGGTCGAGGTGCAGATCCGTACGCAGGAAATGCACGAGGTGGCCGAGGCCGGCGTGGCCGCGCACTGGGCCTACCGCGAAGGCAAACGCACGCTGAACCCCTTTGACGTCGATCCGGCGAAATGGTCCGCGCAACTGACCGAACGATTTGACTAAGGCGACCATGTCGAGTTTCTGGAACATGTGAAGCTTGAGATGT
>JANMJC010000502.1:0-12773 GCA_031371185.1 Paracoccaceae bacterium
ATTCGCGTGGCCGCCGCGGATTTGAACGGACAGGCGCGGGGCAAACGTGTGCCCGCCCGATACGCCGACAAGGTTGTGAAAGACGGAACCCGCTTTCCCTTTTCGGTCTTGAACCTTGACATCTGGGGCGAGGATATCGACGACAGCCCCCTGGTCTTTGAACAGGGCGATCAGGACGGCGTGCTGCGCCCGACCGAGCGCGGCTTCATGCCGATGCCCTGGCTGGAGGCGCCCACAGCGCTGTTGCCGATCTGGATGTTCCGCGAAAACGGCACGCCTTACGAAGGCGATCCGCGCCACGCCCTGCGCGCGGTGGTGGACCGGTTCAAGGCGCGCGGCCTGACCCCGGTCTGCGCCATCGAGCTGGAGTTCTTCCTGATCGACGACAGCGGCAAGACCATGCAGGTTCCGGCCTCGCCCCGGTCGGGCAAGCGCCGCAAGGCCGCCGAAACCCTGTCAATCCGGGCGCTGGACGCTTTCGACACCTTCTTCACCGATCTTTACGACGCCTGCGAAGCGATGGACATTCCGGCCGACACCTCGACCTCGGAAACCGGTCTGGGCCAGTTCGAGGTCAACCTGATGCATTGCGACGACGCCCTGCGCGCCGCCGACGACGCCTGGCTGTTCAAGATGTTGGTCAAGGGTCTGGCGCGGCGGCACGGCTTTGCCGCGTCCTTCATGGCCAAGCCCTATCCGGAATATTCCGGTTCGGGCCTGCACACCCATTTCAGCCTGATCAACGAGACCGGCGACAATGTGTTTGACAGCGGCGGGCCCAAGGGCTCGGCGATGATGAAACATGCGGTCGGCGGCTGCCTGAACGCGATGCACGATTCCACGCTTATCTTTGCGCCGCATCAGAACAGCTATGAACGGCTGGTGCCCGGCAAACACGCGCCCACGGCGATTTCCTGGGGCTACGAGAACCGCACTTCGGCCATTCGCATTCCGGCAGGCTCTTCCAGCGCACGCCGGATCGAACACCGGGTGGCGGGTGGCGATGTGAACCCCTATCTGATGCTGGCGGCGATTCTGGGCGCGGCGCTGGACGGGATCGAAAAGCAGATCGAACCCTCCAGCCCGATCGTCGGCAACGCCTATGCGGTTGACGGATTGCCGCAGATTCCCAGCGGCTGGGAAGCGGCGATCGACGCGATGGAGCAAAGCGAGATCGTTTCGCGCTTCATCCATCCCGAACTGATCAAGAACCTGGTGTCCACCAAGCGGCAAGAACTGCACTATATCGGCGAGCTGACCGATCAGGAGCGGGTCGAACTGTATCTGGACACCGTGTGAACCACGCCGCGCCGCGTCGATTTTCCTTTGGAATTTCAACGGCTGCGGGCAAGAAACGGGCCTGATCTTTCGCTGAAAGATGCTGGCCTCCCGCACAGCACCGGCTTCCCCCCTTGACGACCGGGGGGGCGCCGGAACACTCTGATCCCTTCCAACCCATGGACCCGTCATGTTGATCGGCATTCTGCAAACCGGATTGGCCCCCGAGGCACTTGCCCCCGAATTGGGCGACTACCCCGACATGTTCGCCCGGCTGCTGGAGGGTCACGGCTTTACCTTTCGCACGTTTCGGGTGGTGGACGGGCAGTTTCCCAAGGGCGTCAAGGACTGCGATGGCTGGCTGATCACCGGCTCGCGCCACGGGGTTTACGAAGACCATCCCTGGATCCCCCCTCTGGAACAGTTCATCCGCGATTGCTTTGCCGCGCGGGTTCCCATGGTGGGGGTGTGCTTTGGCCACCAGATCATTGCCCAGGCGATGGGCGGCCAGGTTGAAAAGTTCGCCGGCGGATGGGCGGTCGGGGCCACCGATTATGACTTTGACGGAGCGTCCATGACGCTGAACGCCTGGCACCGCGATCAGGTCACTAGGGCGCCGCAAAACGCCCGGGTGATTGCCAGCAATGATTTTTGCGCCAATGCCGCGCTGTTGTATCCCGGCCATGCGCTGACCGTGCAGGCCCATCCCGAATTTCGCCCCGAATTCGTGGACGGGTTGATGAAGACCCGGGGCAAAGGTCTGGTTCCCGACGATGTGATGGCGGCTGCGGCCGCCCGACTGGACCTGCCGCTGCAGGACAAGACCATGGCCGCCCGGATTGCGGCTTTCTTCAAGAATCCCAATTCCTGAAGCCATCCCACGGGCGCGGTGCCCCTGGGCGAACCCCAGCAACCCAAAGTGAACTTCATGTCCAACTGGACCGACCAGCTGCCCGAGGCCGCCCGCGCCTATATCAACAACCGCCGCGTCGACGAGGTGGAATGCGTGATCGGCGACATTGCCGGCGTGGCGCGCGGCAAGGCCATGCCGGCGGGCAAATTCGCCCATCAGGCCAATTACTTCCTGCCGAACTCGATCTTCCTGCAACCATCACCGGCGAATGGGCCGACAACCCCTTTGACGCCTTCACCGAACCGGACATGATCCTGGAGCCGGATTTCACCACGGCGACGGCGGCCCCCTGGACAGCGGACGTCACCTTGCAGGTGATCCACGACGCCAAGGATCAGGTGGGCAATCTGATCCCCTATGCGCCGCGCAACGTGCTGCGGCGGATCATGAAACTTTATGCCGATCAGGGCTGGACCCCGGTTGTCGCCCCGGAAATGGAATTTTTCCTGACCGCGCGCAACATCGACCCCAACCAGCCGGTCATTCCGCCGATGGGCCGCTCGGGCCGGCGTGCTGCCGGAAAGCAGGCCTATTCCCTGTCGGCCATCGACGAATACGGCAAGGTGATCGACGACATCTATGACTTTGCCGAAGCGCAGGGGCTGGAGATTGACGGCATCCTCCAGGAAGGCGGCGCTGGCCAGATCGAGTTGAACCTGGCGCACGGCGACCCGGTCCGGCTGGCTGACGATGTGTTCTTCTTCAAGCGCCTGATCCGCGAGGCGGCGCTGCGCCACGATTGCTTTGCCACCTTCATGGCCAAACCCATCGCCGGAGAGCCGGGATCGGCCATGCATATCCACACCTCGGTGGTCGATACCAAGACCGGCAAGAACATCTTTTCGGGCCGCAAGGGCGAAGAGACCGAGGCCTTCCTGCACTTCATCGGCGGCATGCAGAACCACCTGACCGGCGCGATTGCGCTGCTTGCCCCCTACGTCAACAGCTATCGCCGCTATGTCCCGGACTTTGCCGCCCCGATCAATCTGGAATGGGGCCGCGACAACCGCACCACGGGCCTGCGGATTCCGATCAGCACGCCGGCCGCACGGCGGGTGGAAAACCGCCTGCCCGGCATGGATTGCAACCCCTATCTTGGGATCGCGGCCACGCTGGCCTGTGGTTATCTGGGCCTGATGGCCAAAAAGTCCCCGCGCCCGGAATTCAGCGGCTCTGCCTATATCGACAGCGACGAGATTCCGGTGAACATGGGCGACGCGCTGGACCTTCTGGACGAGGATGCGGCGCTGAAAGAGGTGATGGGCATTGATTTCGTCAAGGTCTACGATTCCGTAAAGCGCAACGAATACAAAGAGTTCCTGCAAGTCATCAGCCCATGGGAGCGGGAGCATCTGCTTCTGAACGTGTGATGAACCTGCTGCATGTGAACGACAGGGCGGGGGAATATCCCCCGTCCTACTATGCCGCGACGCGCAGCGAACTGGCACCCTTTGCCATTCACAAAGGGGCCGACCGGGCCGATGTCTGCATCGTGGGGGCGGGCTATACCGGCCTTTCGGCGGCGCTGCATCTGGCGCAAAGGGGCTATGACGTTGTCGTGCTCGAAGCGCACCGGGTGGGCTTTGGGGCCTCCGGGCGCAACGGCGGTCAGGTCGGGTCCGGACAGCGGCAAGATCAGATCTGGATCGAGCGGACGATGGGGCGCAAGGCCGCGCATCGGCTGTGGGATCTGGCCGAAGAGGCCAAGGGAATGGTCAAGTCGTTGATCACCGACCACGACATGCCGGTCAAATTCCACCCCGGTGTGGCGCATGCCTGCTGGACCGAGGCCGAGTTGCGCGACACCCGGGCCTACGGCGAAAAGCTGCAGCGCGACTATGGCTATGCCCATCTGGAGCCGCTTGACAAGGCCGGCATCGACCGGCTGATCCCCTCGGGGGTCTACCGGGGCGGCGAGATCGACCGCGACGCGGGCCATGTCCACCCGTTGAACTATGCCATCGGACTGGCACGCGCGGCGGCACAGGCGGGCGCGCGGATTTTCGAGAGATCGGAGGTTGTGCGCGTCGAACCCGGGGCCAGGCCGGTGGTGAAGACCGCCAGCGGCCATGTCACCTGCGATCATGTGATCCTTGCGGGCAACGGATACCTTGGGCAGTTGAATGAAACCGTGGCCGCCCGGGTCATGCCGATCAACAATTTCATTCTGGCCACCGAACCTTTGGGCGACCGCGCGGCGCAGGTGCTGACCCAGCCAGTTGCTGTGGCCGATACCAAATTCGTGGTCAACTACTGGCGTCTGTCCGAAGACAACCGGCTGCTGTTCGGCGGCGGGGAAAGCTATGGCTACCGGTTCCCGGACATCCTGAAGGCGGTGAAAAGGCCCATGTTGCAGGTCTATCCCGATCTGGCCGAGGTGAAGATCGACTATGCCTGGGGCGGGACCCTGGCGATCACGATGAACCGGATGCCCTGCTTTACCAGGGCCGCCCCGGGGGTGTTTTCGGCTTCGGGATATTCCGGGCATGGGGTGGCGATGGCCACCTTGGCCGGGCGGCTGATGGCCGAAGCGGTGGCGGGCACGGCGGAACGGTTCGACCTGATGGCCAGCCTGCCGCAAATCCGTTTCCCGGGCGGGGTGGCCATGCGCTCGCCGCTGCTGGTTCTGGCGATGACCTGGTACGCGCTGCGCGACCGTCTGGGGATTTGACGGCGCGTCAGGCACATCATGGGCGGAATCTGGCGCGGTCCGGCAATTGTCACTGGCGCGTTACACGCCGCGCGTTTAAAGCTTTCCGAAACAAGAGTTGAAGGATTGCTTACAATGGCGCCCGACGGACAGATGCTCGCCCCCAATTGTTATGACGCCGAACCGATCCCCGACGCCGCCCGGGCCGAGATCGACCGGCTGCTGACCACGGGCGATCTGTTCCGCTACACCGCCCCCGAAGGCGCCCCGGTGGCCCTTCTGGAAGAAGAGTTCGCGGCCTTGATGGGCGCGCGTTACGCGCTTGCCGTGGCCTCGTGCTCGGCGGCGCTGTTTTTGTCGCTCAAGGCGCTGGACCTGCCGCGCGGTGCGCGCGTTTTGATCCCGGCCTTCACCTTTGCCGCCGTGCCCAGTGCCGTGGTCCATGCCGACATGGTGCCGGTTCTGGTCGAGGTCGGCGACAATTACCGCGTCGACATGGCGGATTTCGCGGCCAAGCTGGACGGGGCGGATGCCGTCCTGATCAGCCACATGCGCGGCCACACCAGCGACATGGACGCCATCATGGCGCTGTGCGACGCGCGTGGCATTCCGGTGGTCGAAGATGCGGCGCATTCGCTTGGCACCGAGTGGCATGGCCGCAAGATCGGCACCATCGGAAAGGTCGGCTGTTTCAGCTTTCAAAGCTACAAGCTGGTGAACGCCGGCGAAGGCGGCATCCTGATCACCGATGATCCCGAAATTGCCGCGCGCTGCGTGATCATGTCGGGCGCCTATGAGAGCAACTGGAAAAAACACCCGGGCATGCAGAACAGCTACATGCTGTGGCAGAACAAGCTTCCACTCTACAACATGCGGATGCAGAACCTGTCGGCGGCGGTGATCCGCCCGCAACTGCCCCTGGTGGCCGAGCGCGTCGCCAAGGGCCGCAGCGGCCACGACCGGGTAGCCGAGCAGTTGAACCTTTGCGCCGGGCTGGTGGTTCCGCCACCGCTTGCCCCCGAAAACCGCGCGCCGGATTCGATCCAGTTCAACCTGAAAGGCGGTTGGACCGACGCGCAGGCCCTGCAGTTTCAAGCCGAGGCCAAGCGGCGGGGCGTGACGGTGCAGGTCTTCGGTCTGTCCGAGGGCAATGCGCGCGCCTTCTGGAACTGGGAGTTTCTGGGGCCGCAGGACGATTTGCCGCAAACCCGCGCCATGCTGATGCGGGCCTGCGACGTGCGCCTGCCGACACGGCTCACGGATGCGGAACTGGACTATATCGCGGATGCGATCGTGCAGGCTGCCGAAGTCACGCGGGGATAGACAAGGGGGCTTCACCCCCCCAGCGCACTTTTGGTTCAAAAGCGCCCTTCCCCCCCGAGGATATGTGCATCAGAGGGAAGGCATAAGGGTGCCGATTACAGCAGCCGCAACTGGCCTGTCAGCCAGGGCCAGGCCTGCAGGGCGGGGGCGAGCACCCGTTCACCGATCAGCGTTTTCAGACGGCTGGCAACCTGCTCGGGGATGTCGTGCAGCACACCCGCGCGCGCGGACAGCGACAGGGTCCGCTCCAGGGGCGCAAAGGGCAAGGGGCCGACCGAAACCAGCGGCGCAAAACGCGCGGCATGGTGCAGGGCGAGCGGCGTCAGAATCGTCCAGCCCTCGCCATTCGCGACCATGGCAAGAATCGCGTGGTAGCTGTCGAGTTCGAACCGATGCGCCGGACGCAGGTTCTGCCGCGCCAGATGGCCTGCGATCTGGCGGCCCATCAGATGGCGGGCGGTGTACTGGATCAGGGGAAGCGTGCCGATGCCCTGATCCTTCGGCGTGACGGCAACGAAGGGTTCGGCCAGCACGGCATGCACCTCGCGCCAGCCTTCATCGGCACTGACCGAGGCCAGATCGGCGGCCAGATCGGCGGCCACCACCATGTCCAGCGCGCGGGCCTCCAACTGATCCAACAGGCGGTGGCTGGCGCCGGTTTCCAGCAGAAAGCGGCAGCCCTTCAGATCGTCCGACAGCGCTTTCAGCAAAGCGGGCGTTACCTCGGCGTCGAAATCCTCGATCATGCCAAGGCGCAAGGTGGTGAGCCCCGACAGATCGGCCACGGCCAGCTCGGCGCGCGCTTCGGCTTCGGCGTTCAGGATGGTCTGGGCGTGGCGGCGAAACATCGCCCCGGCCGGCGTCAGACGCACCGGGCGCGCGGTGCGGTCGACCAGTTGCGCGGCCAGCGCCTGTTCCAGGCCTGTCACCTGCTGGCTGATTGCCGAAGGGCTGACCCCCAGACGCCGGGCCGCCCCCGAGATCGCGCCTTCTTCGGCCACTGCCAGAAAGACCTCGATCCCCCAAAGTGTCACGCGTCCCTGGGCATCGGCCATGGATTACAGCTTTGACAGTTTCTTCTGCAACTCGGCAAACTGGCGTTTGATTTCGGCCAGATCCTCGGTCGCCGCGGCCTCGGGCACGTCGGCCTTTTCCGGGGCCGGGCCCGAAGCGTTCCACCCCGGCATGGCCCCCATCAGACCCTTCATGAAGATCTCTTGCTGCTTGCGCATCAGATCGAAGCCCGGCATCGCGGCCAGCGGGTTGGGAATGCCGCCCAGATTTTCCACCATCTTCGATTGCCCTTCGCGCAGCATGTCAAAGCTGGCCGCCAGAAACTGGGGCACAACCGACTGCATGTTGGTGGCGTAACTGCGCACCAGATCGGTCAGCACGTTGGTGGGCAGCACGGTGTCGCCCTTGGATTCCCGTTCGGCCACGATCTGCAGAAGATACTGGCGGGTCAGGTCATCGCCGGATTTCAGGTCGATGATCTGAACCTCGCGGCCCGACCTGATGAAGCCCGAGATATCTTCAAGCGTCACATAATCAGAGGTTTCGGTGTTGTACAGGCGCCGGCTGGCGTAGCGCTTGATCAGCAGCGGTTTTGCGGACTCGGCCATGTGACAACCCTCATTTGGGATATTGCAGTGCAGAGAAGCTTAGGGGAGGTGCAGCAAAAAGGAAAGGGCGGCCGCAAGGACCGCCCGATACACGAATTTGCCGGAGGGAGGACCGGCGGTACGCTTACTTCGCGGCGGTCGCCACTTTCTTGGCGGCAGCGTTCACGTCCGAGGTGGCCTTCTTGACGGCAGCCGAAGCTTCGTCCGAAACGTCCTTGCCTGCGGCCATCATCAACTCGACCGTGTCCATCTGAACCTTTTTCGCGACTTCAGCGAAAGCGGCCATGTTCTCGGCAGCCAGTTCAGCGGCCTGGGTCGCGAAATCCGAAGCGGCCTTGGAGTAGTCGGCAGCTTCCGGTTTGGCTTTCGACGCAACGGCCATCTTGGCCAGCGAGTCCTTTGCCCATTTCGTGGTGATCTCGGTCGACTTTTCAGCAGCGGCCAAGGCAACGGCCGACAGCTTTTCGCCGAAAGCGGCCTGGGTCTTGAAGGCGTTCTGGAAGGCCGAGGTATCGACCGGGAACGACGCCATCATGTCCTGCATGACTTTGGTGAAATCGGTGGTTTTGGTCATTTGATTTGCTCCTGCAAAACTGGGTCCGTACCCGTTTCCTGATGAGGAGAACATAGATGCTGCGCTGCGGCATTTCAAGTGTTTTTCTGCGTTGCAGCATGAACTTTTTGCAACGCAGGCATGTCAGGGCCGCATGGCCTCAGATGTTCGGGATGGCGCAGACATAGGTTCCGGGGGCCGCGCACAGGCTGCGGGCGGGGTCGGGATCACGGGCGGGAACCTGCGCGCCGGACCGAAGCGCCAGCCATGCCCCCCACCGCGGCCACCAGCTTCCTTCGTGAAATTCGGCGCCTGCACGCCAGGCTTCCGGCGTCGTCAGCGGGCCGGTGTTCGTATAGTGACCATATTTGCCCTTGGACGGCGGGTTGATGATGCCCGCGATATGCCCCGATTGTGACAGGATAAAGGTCTTGTCCTTTGATCCCATCTGTTTGATTCCATTGAATGATCCGCGCCAGTGCGCGATGTGGTCGGTCTCGCAGGCGATAGCGCAGATCGGCAGTTTGACGCCCGAAAGTGCTGTGGGAACCCCCATCACCGGAAAGCTGCCCTTGGCAAAGCGGTCGTCGCGGCACAGGCCGTAAAGATATTCCTTGGCCATTCTGCCCGGCAGATTGGTGCCGTCGCCGTTCCAGTACAGCAGGTCAAAGGCGGGCGGCGCCTCGCCCATCATGTAGCTTTTGATCGCGGGGGCATAGATCAGGTCGTTCGAGCGCAGGTAAGAGAAGGTCTTGCTCATGAAGGACTTGTCAAGGATGCCATCGGCGTCGATCTGCCGCCCGATTCCGTCCAGAAAATCGGCGGCCAGAAAGACCCCAACCTCGCCCGGATCGGAAAAATCGGTAAGGGTGGTAAAGAAGGTGGCCGAACGGATCGGGGAAAGGGCGTTCTTTTCCAGATGCGACAGGGTCAGGCCCAGGGTGGTGCCCGCGATGCAGTATCCGACCGCGTTGATCTGTTCCTGACCGGTGATGTCGCGGACCTCGTCGATCGCCGCCAGATAACCGTCGCGGATATAGTCGTCCATCCCGACATCGGCAAAAGTGGCATCGGGGTTGACCCAGGACACCACGAACAAAGTGAAGCCCTGCCCGACGATCCATTTGATCAGCGAATTGGCCGGTTGCAGGTCCATGACATAGAACTTGTTGATCCACGGCGGGAAGATCAGCAGCGGCGTCTCGTGCACGGTTTCGGTGGTGGGGCTGTACTGGATCAGTTCCAGCATCTTGTTGCGAAACACCACCTTGCCCGGCGTGGTCGCGATGTTCTGACCCAGGGTAAAGGCCTTTCTGTCGGCCAGCGTGACCTGCAGATCGCCGTTGGACGCCTCAAGATCGGCCACCAGGTTTTCCAGCCCCTGCACCAGGGACAGGCCGTCGGTGGCAAGCGCCTTTTCCAGTGCGTCCGGGTTGGTGGCCAGAAAGTTGGTCGGCGCCAGCATGTCGACGATCTGACGGGTAAAGTAGTCGACCCGGGCCTTTTCGGCCGGTTCCAGCGCCAGATCGCTGATGGCGTCCTTCACCGCCCCGGCGTTGATCAGATATTGTTCCTTCAAGAAGTTGAACCCGGGGTGGCTGTCCCACAGCGGATTGGCGAAACGTCGGTCCTTGTGGGGCGCCTCGGGCAGGGGCGCCTTGAAATCCCCCCCGGCAAGGGCGGCCTGAGCGGCCGCATAATGTTTCAGGGTCTTGCCCCAATAAGAAATCTGATGCTCCATCATCTTGGCCGGATCCTGCACCATGGTCGCAAGGTAGGCCGCCGCAGCCTTCATGAACAGGTCCTGGCTGGGGCCGTTGACCCCCGGATCGGTGGTGCGGCGCGATGCAAGCGCCTGCATCAGGCGGGCGGAAAGGGCTTCGACTTTGGCAAGATTGGCGTCCAGACGCGGGTTTGTGCTGTCTTTACCGTGATCTTCTGTTGTCATGTTAACCGTTCGCCCCTATTCTTTCTGCTATGCAGCATAACGACGCCCCGCCAGATTGGCGCTGCGGCGTAAGGGCAAGCGCCGTTCGTGCCGCGACAGGAGACGTTGATGAAGTATATGGCCACCTACGACCTGATGGAAAGTGCGCGCAACACCAATGAGTGGTTGGGCGCCACCGCAAGGGCGATGGCCAGCTATCCGGCCTTTGCGCTGTCGATGAACCCGATGTTGCAGATGACCGCCGCCTGGGGCGAGGTGACCGAGCGGACCTTCCGCCGCATGGTGGCAAAACCCGACTGGGGCATCCGCAGCATTCCCGGCCCCGAAGGTCAGGACCACCTGATCGACATCCAGACCGTGGTTGAAAAACCCTTCGGAAATCTGGTGCAGTTCTTCGTGCGCCGCCGCGAACCGATGTCGCGCAAGATCCTGCTGGTGGCTCCGATGTCGGGGCATTACGCGACCCTCCTGCGCTCGACCGTGGCCAGTTTGCTGCCCGATGCCGACATCTTCGTGACGGACTGGCACAACGCCCGCGACATTCCGGTATCGGCGGGCAAGTTCGACGTCGAAGATTACACCCTGTATCTGGTTGAATTCATGCGGCATCTGGGGCCTGACACCCATGTCATCGCGATTTGCCAGCCCGCTCCCCTGACCCTTGCCGCGACCGCCTATCTTGCCGCCGAAGACCCCGACGCCCAACCGCGCAGCCTGACCCTGATCGGCGGGCCGATCGACCCGGACGCGGCCGCAACCGATGTCACCGACTTTGGCCGCCGCATCACCATGGGTCAGTTGGAACAGATCGCCATCCAGCGCGTCGGCTTCAAGTTCAAGGGCGTGGGGCGGCTGGTTTATCCCGGGCTGTTGCAGCTGCAAAGCTTCATCTCGATGAACCGAGAGCGTCACACCAAGGCTTTTACCGACCAGATCCTGCGTGTCGCCCAAGGCGAGGCCAGTGACCACGACGCCCACAACCGGTTTTATGACGAATATCTGGCCGTGATGGACATGACGGCCGAATTCTACCTGTCCACGGTCGAGCGGATCTTCAAGAACCGCGAGATCGCCCGCAACGACTTTTCGGTCGCCGGCAAGAAAGTGGATATCGGGGCCATCACTCGTGTTGCCGTCAAGGTGGTTGAAGGCGAGAATGACGATATCTCCGCCCCCGGCCAGTGCCTTGCCGCGCTGAACCTGCTGACCGGCCTGCCCGAAGCCAAGAAGGCCCGGCATCTGGAACCCGGCGCCGGTCATTACGGCATCTTCGCGGGCAAAAGCTGGCGGTTGAACATCCGCCCGCTGGTTCTGGCCTTCATCGACGCCAATTCGGCCGCCGCAGGGGCCACCGACAACGCGGTCAAATCGGGCAAGGTCGCCCGGCTTAACGCAGCAAGACGGGACCGTTAAGAAAGTCCTCCAACAGGGTCGAGACGGCTTCGGGGTCTTCCAGCGTCGGCAGATGGCCGGCGCTGTGCAGGACGTGCAGCTTGCCGAACGGCATCAGGGTGGCGGTAAACTCCTGACGGCGCAGCGGCACCAGCATGTCCTGCGCCCCCGCGATCACCAATGCGGGCAATTTGATGCGCCGCATGGTCTTTTGCTGATCGGGACGGCGTTGCAGCGCCCGGCTTTGCCGCAGATAGACGCCTTCGCCCAGACCCATCGCCATGTCCTGAACCAGTGCCAGCACCTCGTCGCGCCACGGGCTGTCGGCCAGGGTCCGGGCCGGAATTTCTTCGCGCATCGCCTCGGCCAGACGCCCGGCGCGGGCGGCCACCATGCGCATCTCGCGCGCGCCGGCCAGTTGCGGCACCTCGGGCAAGGGATCGGTCGCGATCAGAACGACACGGCTGACCCGGTCTGGAATGCGCCGGATCAGGTCCAGTGCCACAACGCCCCCCAGACCTTGCCCGACAAGGGCGAACCTCTCGGGCAATCCGGCCACCATCGCCTCGGACATCTGTTCCACCGTATCCGCCCCGGAAGGCAAGGCGATGTGGCAGGCGTGCCGCGCCCCAAGACGCACCAGTTGCGGCAGAAACTGCCGCGCATCGGCCATCAGACCGGGAATGAAGACCACCGGCTCGGCCATCATGATCGCGGTTCCCCGGCCCAGTGTCCGACCGTCCTTGCGGCCGCCGTGCAGAACCTAGCCATCCCCAAGCCCCGCGAGCAGATCGTCAAGGGTCTGACCGATCAGCGCCAGACAGTCCGGCGTTGAAAACCGATGGTCCGCGCCCTTGACCAGCGTCAGGCGCAGATCGGGTGATCGGGCATGGTCCATCAGCCGCAGCGCGACCGAGGGCGGCACATCGGCATCCGCACTGCCCTGCAACAGGCGCACCGCAAATGGCAGGTCCAGCGGGTCGCGCAACACAAGGCGCGCGCGCGCTTCTTCGATCAGGCGCCGGGTGATGACTTCGGGCGCGCCCGAATACTCGGACGGCAGGGCAACCTGCCCGGTTGCCATCAGTTCGGCC
>JANMJC010000518.1:0-6643 GCA_031371185.1 Paracoccaceae bacterium
GTTTGCAAGGCCAGCGGGTAGGTCAGAAACAAAAGCGCGGCGGCGGCGGCGGCGGGGGTCAGGCCCGTGGCGCCGGCATCGGACGGGCGCAGACGAAAGACCGTGCCGCCCGCCTGGGTAAAGCGCGCTTCGGCGGTGTTCAGACTGTCCTGAACATCTGGCTGTTCGGTGTCGAGGATCAGGATCAACAGCGGGTTGGTGACCAGTTGCAAGGGGCCGTGCAGAACCTCGCTGCTGGAATAGGCTTCGGCATGCAGGGCGCAGCATTCCTTCAGCTTCAACGCAAGCTCTTGCGCCGCGCCAAAGCCGGTATCGCGGCCAATGACGAAGACATGCGACGCGCGCAGCAGGGCGGCCTGAAGGGCGGGCGACTGCGGCAGCTCCTTGCCCGACAAACGCGCCATGATCTGCGCAGAGGCTGCGGCGCGGGGGGCATAATCAGGCACTAAATGGCCCAAAATGGCCATTCCCGCCGCGATGGCGCCGATCACCGATTTGGTGGCGGGCACGGCCAGTTCGGGCCCTGCGCCGATGGAAACCGTCGCATCGGATGCTGCCTGCACCGGCGAGTCCGGCGCGTTGACGATGGCAAGAACCTGCGCGCCGGCCTTCTTCGCCCCCCTGGCCGAGCGCACCAGATCCTCGCTGGCTCCGGACTGCGACACCACCAGAACCGCCGAGCGATCCAGGCCGACCCCCCGGCCAAGCGAAAACACCGACGGGGGAAGCGAGGTCATCGGCAGGCCGGTTTCGCGCATGAATTCGTAAGACAGGATGTTGGCGGCGGCGTCCGACGAGCCGCGCGCGACCGTGTAAAAGGCGCGCAGATCGGACAGATCGGGAAGCGTCACGTCTTGCCGAACCGCAGCCGCGAACACGTTGGGCGCCTGGGTAATCTCGGCGCGCATGTGGCGCCCGGCTTCGGGGGAATGGTTCATTTGCGCAATCCGATGGCGTCCAGTTTGGCCCAGGTTTCGGTCAGGTCCACGACCTGCCCCTTGAACCGCGCCTCGTCCATGGCGAGTGCGGCCACCCCGGCCTCCATCGCGTCAAGGATCGACACCGGCAGCCCGGCCGCCTGCCCGCGCAGGTATTTCGTGATGTCGGCGCACATCATCTCGTCCGCGCCATAATGCGCACCCTTGGCGGCGGCCCCGCTGGAATAGTCCATGTCGATCAGACGGCGGCCATCGCGGGCGGTCACCTTCAGATAGCCGCGCACGAAATCGCCCTCGGCCATGCCATGGGTGCCCATGATGCAGAAGCGCCGGTGTTCATCGGGCACGTTCAGGTTGGTGTGAAAGGCCAGCGAGGCCCCGGTTTCATACTTCAGGATTGCGGTCTGATAGTCGATGATGTCACCGTCGGAATGGAACGGATCGGGGGCCGATTCCCAGACCGATTTCTTGACGTGAAAGATCTCGGCCTCTTCATTCGATTTGGGCACATTGGCCGGGACAAAGGATTTGCGGCCGCCAAAGCTGGCCACCTGCGCCGGGCGCGACCTGGTCACCATGTTGTAGATGTCCAGATCGTGGCAGCATTTTTCCAGCATGAAACCCCCGGCATAGGCATCGCGCCGCCGCCAGTCGCGCATGAAGAACGCGCCGTGATAGGGGGCGATATGCTCGTTCGCCTCAAGCGACACGATGTCGCCCAGCATGCCCTGCGCCATCGCCGCGCGCAGATCGACCATGTGTTGCGAATAGCGCAGCACCAGGCCCACCATGGCCCGCCCTGCCCCGCCGTGTTTCGCCAGAAGCTGCGCAAGTTCCAGCGTTTCCGCGATCGAGATGACGACGGGTTTTTCGGTGAAGACCTGCACCCCGGCTTCAAGCCCCAGACGGATGTGGTCCAGGTGAAAGACGTTGGGCGAGAACACGCAATACAGATCGGGCTTTGCATCGGACAGCATCGCCTGAACCGAGGGAAAGCGCGGCACATCGCCCAGCATGTCCAGAAAGGTCGGCTGCGGGTCGAAAAAGCCGACGATTTCGGCTTCCGGCATCGCGTCTTTCAGCGTCGACAAGACATGCCCGGCCCGCAGGCCCATGCCTGAAGTGACAATGCGCATCGGTGTTCTCCTGTTCAGGCGGCGATGGCGGGGGCCATACGGCGGCGCATGACGTTTCCGCCCTGGTCAAAGACGTGGCAATCGGCGGGGTTGAAAGCGATGTCGATGGTCTGCCCTTCGGCCACCGTGACATCTCCGGGCAGGGACGCGCAAAAGCGCTGCCCGTCGCCCAGCACGGCATAGGTGATCGCAACGCCGCCCAGACGCTCCAGAACCCGGACCTTCATCGGCAGGCCGACACCGAGTTGGGCGTTTTCCGGGCGAATGCCGACTTCGACCGTGTCGCCCGCCTTGGCATTGCCCGCATCGACCGGCAGGGTCATGCGCAGGCCGCCATGAAACTCGACCGAGACCCCCTCGGCGGCGGTGCCCAGAACCTTTGCCGGAAGCAGGTTCATGTTGGGCTGCCCGATGAAAGTGGCGACGAATTTGGTAGCGGGGTGGTGGTACAATTCCATCGGCGTGCCGAATTGTTCGATGCGGCCCTTGTTCAGGACGACAATGCGGTGCGCCATGGTCATCGCTTCGATCTGGTCATGGGTGACATAGATCATCGTGGCCGAAAGATCGCGGTGCAGTTGCGAAAGTTCCACCCGCATGTCACCGCGCAGAGCCGCATCAAGGTTCGACAGCGGTTCGTCAAACAGAAAGACCTTGGGGTTGCGCACGATGGACCGCCCGATGGCGACACGCTGGCGCTGACCGCCCGAAAGCTGGCCCGGTTTCAACTGCAACTTGTCGTTCAGTTGCAGGATTTCAGAAGCCTTGGCGACCTTTGCCTTCACTTCGGATTCGGGCAATCTGGCAACGCGCAGCGGAAAGGCGATGTTTTCGAAGACGCTGAGGTGCGGATAAAGCGCGTAGGACTGAAAGACCATGGCGATGCCGCGTTCCACCGGGGGCAGGTCGCTGACGTCGCGGCCCTCAATGACGATCTGGCCGCTGGTCGCCGATTCCAGACCGGCGACGATGCGCATCAGGGTGGATTTTCCGCAGCCCGAAGGCCCGACGAACACCACAAATTCCTTGTCCTTGATCGCAAGGTCGATGTCTTGCAGCACCTTGGCGTCGCCAAAGGCTTTCGAGATGTTCTGCAGGTTCCGCGTGGCCATGAAATCCTCGGGCAAAAGCGGGTGGTGGGGCGGCCCGAAGGCCGCCCTTCGGTGGCATTACTTCACTTCGGCAAGCTCGATGCCCGCCTGGGTGACCAGTTCGTCAACCGTGCCGCCTTCGCCCAGCATCACGCCCTGGATCATGTTGGTGAACACGCCCTGCAGCGATTTGAAATCGGTGACCAGGGGCTCGGGTCCGCCGGTCGAGATGCCGTCGACGAAGATTTTCCAGAAGGGGTCATCCATGTAGTAGGGCTTTTCGACCCCCAGCTTTTCGTATTGCAGGATCGGGGTCAGGCCCCAGGTGCTGTCGAGGTCATATTGCGCGGCACCCGAAGTCAGCGCGGCGGCCAGCTTTTGCGCGGCGGCTTCAACGGCCGGGTCCTTCTGTTTGAACACCGCGATCGAGTCGGTGATCAGGATGGTGCCCGACACGCCCGAGGGGCCGTGCGGAACCGGGGCGACCAGCATGTTCGGAACGGCGTCTTTCGACTGACCACGGGCCCAGGGACCCGAGACATACATGCCCAGCTTGCCGTCGTTGAACAGGTCCTTCATCTGATCCCGTTCGTAAGCGGTCGGACCTTCGATGCCGTAGGGCAGGATGTCGGCGTACATCTGCAGGGTTTCGCGGGTTTGCTGGCTGTCCAGCGTCGGCTCTCCGGTGGTGGCGTCCAGCACGGTGCCGCCGTTGGAATACAGGAAGTCGAGGAACATGTGCATCGTGTTATCAAAGTCTTTGCCCGCGATGCCGATGCCCGCGACCTTCTGGGTTTCCTTGATCGCCTTGGCCATGGCAATCATCTCGGTCCAGTCGGCGGGGGCCTTGCATTCCATGCCGGCGGCAACCACGAGGTCGCAGTTGATGTACAGCGCCTTGGTCGAGAACGCATGGGGATAGCCCCAGTATTGTCCGCCCGAGGACACGGTTTTCAGAACGCCGGGCTGATAATTGGCGGCGGCTTCTTCCGAGATCTGCGCCGGAACGATCAGGCCTTCGGCGGAAAGCTTCAACAGGGTCCGCGAGCCGATGTAGGCCACCGAAACCGGGTCGCCCGCTGCCGCCAGCGTCATCGACTTGTCCTGGCAGGTGCCCCATGGAACCGCTTCCATCGTCACCTTGATGCCCGGATTGTCCGCCTGGAACTGGTCGATCGTCGCCTGGTCGGCGGCGCGAACCTCGCCGCACATGATGAACGACAGGTCTTGTCCCGCCGCCGAGAGGGCCGAGCCGCCCAGCAGGGCCGCCGCGACCATCAGGGTTTTTGTATGCTTCATTATCGTCTCCCTTGGTTGGTTTTCAGGTAGCATTGGTCACTCTTTCACCGCGCCGGCGGTCAGACCCGCGACGAGGTATTTCTGCAGGAACAGGAACACAACCATGACCGGCATCACCCCGGTCAGGGCAGCGGCCATCATCTGGTTCCATTCGACGGACTGATAGCCGATGAACTGGTTCAGACCGGCGGGCAGGGGTTGCAGTTCGGCCACCTGATTGAAGGTGACGGCGAACAGGTATTGCTGGGCATAGGCCCCGATATAGACCGAGGTTCCGACCACGATCAGCCCGGGCGTCGCCAGCGGCAGCACGACACGCCGCAGGGTGTACATCCGGCTGGCGCCATCGACAAAGGCGGCCTCTTCCAGCTCTTTGGGGATCTTTTCCAGATAGCCGCGCAGCAACCAGATGCCGGTGGGGATCAAAAAGGCCACGCCCGGCACGATCATCGCCCAATAGGTGTTCAGCAGGTTCAAGGTGCGCATCACCCGGTACAGGGGGATCAGCAGCACGGCGCCGGTGAACATGTTGACCGACAGGAACACGCCCAGGGACATCGCCTTGAACGGAAAGTCGAGGCGGGCATAGGCATAGGCGGCGGGGATCACGAAGACCATCGTGATGATCGTCACCATCGTCGCGATGTAGATCGAGTTCCAGATATAGCGACCCAGCAGCGGCACCTTCTCCCACATGTCGCTGTAGGCCTGAAAAGAGAAGTTGTCGCCCCAAAGCTGGTAGGGCTGGCTGAACAGGCGGCTCATCGGAGACAGGCTGGTGCGGAACATCTCGGCGAAGGGCAGCAGGATGAAGGTCAGGAACAGCGCGATGGCGGCGTAGATGCCGATCTTTTGCAGCAGGGTGAAACGGTCCATCAGCATCTACTTGACCCCGTAGTGTTTGTTCACCCGGTCGAGGACCTTGAGGTACAGAAGCGAGAACACGCCCAGGATCACTACGATTGCCACAGCCCGGGCGGCACCCTCGCCGAATTTGTAGTTGCCGATGGCGGTCTTGTAGGTGTCGATGATCATCGTGGTGGTGCCGCCGCGCGGCCCGCCCTGGGTAAGGATGTAGATGATTTCAAAGCTGTTGAAGGTCCAGATCGCCGACAAAAGCGCCATCGAGACGATCACCGGCATGATCTGCGGAATGGTGATGCGGCGGAACCGGTACCAGCGTCCTGCGCCGTCGACCCAGGCGGCTTCGTACAGGTCGCGGTTCACGCCCTGCATGGCGGCCAGGAAGAACAGCGACACCATGGGTGTGCCGACCCAGACATCGGTGACGATGGCGGCATAGAAGGCCGAGTTGCGGTAGGCCAGGAATTCGAATGGCCCGTCGATCAGGCCCAACCGTTGCGACATGCCCGACAGAAAGCCGAACTGACCGTTGTAAAGCCACAGCCAGCCGATGCAGCCGATGGCAATCGGGATCACCCAGGGCGGCATGATCATCATGCGGAACAGGGCGCGGCCGGGCAGGGCGGCGTTCAGCAGTGTGGCCCCGATCAGCCCCATGATCAGTTTCAACCCGACCGACAGCACCATCCAGAAAAACGTGCGCCCGACGATTTCGAAGAACTTGGCGCCCGACAGCATCTTTTCATAGTTGGCCATCCCGACCCAGTTTTCACCGCCCAGGTCGGCATCGGTAAAGGACAGTCGGACAGTTTCCAAAAGCGGCCAGGCCACGATCACCGCGATGAACAGCAGGGCCGGCGCGATAAGCACCCAGGCGAACAGGCTTTCCGAAAGGCCACGGCGCCTGGCCCTTTCGACAGCGCCCTGCCCCAGCGTAATCTCTGCCATCCCGGCGCCCTCCTTTGCGCCCTCACCGGGGCGAATCTCTGTTTGGCCGACAATACCAAATCGAATTCGAATTGCTACCATTATAATACCAATCTGCGAACTTTTTCGCTTTGACCCCAAAAATCGCTTGTTTTCTGCCAAGAAACCAGTCCATCTGAAACCAGAGGCCGAAATGGTCTTCTTGAAACCATACCAATTGGGGGACCCATGGACAGCGCCGAGCATTCTCTTCTGTTCCGCCCGGACAGTTGGTATCGCGCCGGTCGCGGGCCGCGCTATGAACAGCTTTACCGCCACATCTCGGCGGCCATCTCGACCGGCGACCTGCAAGCCGAAATGGCCATTATAGAGCCACAACCAGCCGATG
>JANMJC010000531.1:0-5813 GCA_031371185.1 Paracoccaceae bacterium
GCCCCCCCAAAGCCCGCGACGGCAGGCCGCCGCAGGCTTGCCCCCCCGAGGGTATTTTCATCAAGAAGAAGGGCGGAAGGTGGTTTGGACCGGGCAAAGGGCGGCCCCGGACTTTAGCCGATGATCACCGCTTCGGTCGCGGCGCGCAGGTCTTCTTCGGTCACGCCCGCGGCAAGTTCGACGATGTGAAGGCCCTTGGGGCCGACATCCAGTACGCCCAGGTTGGAGATGATGCGGTCAACCACACCCTTGCCCGTCAGGGGCAGGGTGCATTCCTTCAGCACCTTGCTTTCGCCGTGTTTGGAGGTGTGGTCCATCACCACGACGACGCGGCCCACGCCGGCCACAAGGTCCATGGCACCGCCCATGCCCTTCACCAGTTTGCCCGGGATCATCCAGTTGGCCAGATCGCCGTTCTGCGACACTTCCATCGCGCCCAGAATCGCCATGGCGATCTTGCCGCCGCGGATCATGGCAAAGGACTGCGCCGAATCGAAATAGGCCGATTGCGGCAGTTCGGTGATGGTCTGCTTGCCGGCGTTGATCAGGTCGGCATCTTCCTCGCCCTCGAAGGGGAAGGGACCCATGCCCAGCATGCCGTTTTCCGATTGCAGCGTCACCTCGATGCCTTCGGGAATGTAATTGGCCACCAGCGTCGGAATGCCGATCCCGAGGTTCACATACATGCCGTCGCGCAATTCCTGCGCCGCGCGGGCGGCCATCTGGTTTCGGTCCCAGCCTTTGGGTGTCTCGGCCATGTCTATTTTCCCTTGCGGCGGTCTGCCGCCAGTTCGAATCCGATCAGTTCGGCCGCTTCGCGCGACATCATCATCGACGCGATCTGCACCACCACGGTCTCGTTGCCGGCGGCGGCTTCGCCAAGGGTTTCGCGGGCAACCTCGCGCGCCTTGACGATCATCTGCGCCGCGCGGGCGCCGAAACGCTCGATCTGCGGGTCCTTGGGGGAAGTCGCCATTCTTGTCAGGCCTCCTCTTGCACGGGTTTGCGGGTGGTGCGGTTTTCGATCCGCTTTTCGTGGGTGCCCTGAATGATGCGGTGCACATAGATGCCCGGCAGGTGGATCGTGTCGGGGTCCAGCGCGCCCAGAGGCACGATCTCTTCGACCTCGGCCACGCAGACCCGTCCGGCGGTGGCGGCGGGCGGGTTGAAGTTGCGCGCGGTCTTGCGGAACACCAGATTGCCCGAGGGGTCGGCCTTCCACGCCTTGACGATCGACAGGTCGGCCACGATCCCGGTTTCAAGGATATAGGTCTTGCCGTTGAAATCGCGGTGGTCCTTGCCTTCGGCAATCACCGTGCCAACCCCGGTTCTGGTATAGAACCCCGGAATGCCCGCCCCGCCCGCCCGCAGACGTTCGGCCAGCGTGCCTTGCGGGTTGAACTCCAGTTCCAGCTCTCCGGACAGGTATTGCCGCATGAATTCGGCATTCTCGCCCACATAGGACGACATCATCTTCCTGACCTGACGCGTGGCCAGAAGCACCCCCAGACCAAAGCCGTCGACGCCCGCGTTGTTCGACGCGATGGTCAGGTCCTTTGTGCCCGCCTTGCGGATGGCGTCGATCAGCAATTCCGGAATGCCGCACAGACCAAAGCCGCCGGACGCGATGGTCATGCCATCGGTCAAAAGACCCTCAAGCGCCGCATCGGCGTTGGGATAGACTTTCTTCATTGGAAACCCCCGCAAACCCTTGGGGTCAGATATGATCCGGCCCTTCGGGCAAAGTCAATTGCCGCACTGCGGCGGAACCGGGGGAATGCGGCGGGTCCCGCATGGCTTCGGGTCTGCCCCCCCTTTACCGCGCGTCGCGGGGCGTTATGGTGCAAGCCCGCGCTGCCCGCGTGGTGAAATGGTAGACACAGGAGACTTAAAATCTCCAGGCCGCAGGGCCGTGCCGGTTCAAGTCCGGCCGCGGGCACCAAAAGCGGCGCCGGAAAGGCGCCGGGCGCGGTCACGCTGCGTGCAGGCCGTCAAGCGGCGAGATCGCAGGAGGGGGCCAAAATCAGTTGAGGTTCGGGGGGGGCACAGGAAATTGCGGCTCCTCGCAGGCGCTTGACCGCGTTGTCGGATCAACAGGCATCCGTCCGACCCTGAGCCCCTCCACGCGGAACGCGCTGTCATGGAACCGGTCGGCACGGAGCCTTCCCTTTTCGCGCTCAACGAAGGGGCGATGCCCGCCCGTGGGGGCGGTCGGGCGTTGCCCGGGCGTGAACATTCGGCGCCGGACCGCTGAATGTTCATCCGGCCTTAAACCATCCGGATACGGCGCAGCAGAGGTTGCAGGCGGGCCCGGGTCGGGGTTGCGGCGCGCAGGGCGTCAACGGCCTGCCCGAGGGTGACGGCATCAAACCGCACCGATTGGCCGGGGCGGGTCTGCGCCAGAGACGGCAGGTCGGCGCGAATGACGGTGCCGATCTTGGGGTATCCGCCGGTTGGCTGGCGGTCGGCCATCAACACGATGGGCTGGCCGTCGCCCGGCACCTGGATCGCGCCCATGGCGATGCCGTCGGACACGATGTCATGGCCCCGGGCATGGGTCAGGACCGCGCCTGTCAACCGGTACCCCATGCGGTCGCTGTTCGGGCTGACCCGGTAGGAACCGGCGCAAAAGATGTCGTAGGCTGCCTGGGTGAAACAATCGTCCTGCGGGCCCGGCACAAAGCGGATCCGACCGGCCTGCGGGCCGGCCGCTTCGATCACCGCAAGGTCGGGGGCGTCGGGGTTGGCTGGCGCTGCGGCGGACAGAACCTGCCCGTCCCGAATGGCCCGGCCGCCGTAGGGCCCGATGCCCGATCGCAGATGGGTCGATAGACTGCCCATGACGGGTGCGACGTCGAACCCGCCGGCCAGCGTCAGATAGGCCCAAAGCCCCCAGGGCCCGGGGGTCACCAAAAGCCGCTCGCCAGAGCGCAGGGTCAGGGCCATCCGGGTCGGCAGCACCCGACCGCCCCGCCGTACGACAAAGCCCGGCGCGGCCAGCGCCAGACGCAGGGGGCCGTCCTGTGCGGTCACCTCGATCCCCAAGGGCCCGATTTCCAGCGCGGCGGCCCCGGCGGCGTTGCCCGCGAGCAGATTCGCCGTGGCATGGGCGATCCAGTCCATCGGCCCGGCAGGGGTGACGCCGTAGCGCATCCATCCCCCGCGCCCGGCGTCCTGCAAGGTGCAAAGCGGGCCCGCGCGCAGGATCTGCAGCGCGGTCACAGCGTCACGCTGCGGGCCAGAGTCTCGCCCGCTTCGGCACGCAGGGCCAGCGCGTCATGGGTGGCGCGGTCGATGGGGTCGAAGGCAATCGCATCGCCCACCGCCACGATGAAGGCCGGGTCGCGGTCGGGCCGGAACAGGCGTTCGGGGGTGCGGCCCAGAATGTGCCAGCCCGAGGGCATCGCCTGCGTGGCCACAATCGCCTGCCCGCCCGCGATGATCAGGCTGCCGGCCGGAACGCTGGCGCGCGGAGAGACGCGGCGCGGCAGGGTCAACGCGGCAGGCAGGCCCCCCAGATAGGCCCAGCCCGGGGCAAAGCCGTACATGTAGACGCGGTAGCGCGCCCCCGAATGGGCCGCGATCACCCGGTCGGGCGACAGGCCGCAGGTGGCGCTGACATGGCCCAGATCCTCGGCAAAGTCGGGGTGGTAGCAGGCGGGCAGGGTCCACAACCGGCGCGCGACGGGCGCCCGGCCTGCCGCCGTCAAGGCATCGGTGACGGCGGCCACCAGATCGGCGCGGCTCAGGGCAAGCGGGTCGTACTGCACCATCAGCGAGCGATAGGTCGGCACCAGTTCCACAACACCCGGCAAGGCCCGCGCCGACAGGGCGGCGTCCAGCGCCAGAACCCGGGCGTTTACCTCGGCGTCAATGGTCTGGCCGAACTCGACCACCAAAGCCGTCTCGCCGGCATCCAGAAAACGCGGGGCGGTCATGGTGCGAACGGCGCGATCCGCCAGCCCGCGTCCTGCAACCCCGCGCGCAGACGCCGCGCCAGATCGACGGCGCCGGGGGTGTCGCCGTGCAGGCAGATGCTGTCCATCTGGGTCGGTCGGCGGCTGCCGTCCTGGGCCAGAAGTGCGCGCTCGGACAGCATCAAGAGCGTGCGGTCGATGACGTCTTGCGGGTGGTGCAGCACCGCGCCCGGCTGATCCCGGGGCACCAGCGTGCCGTCGGGGCGATAGGCGCGGTCGGCAAAGACCTCGGAGGCGACGCGCAGACCGGCCTCGGCCATGACCCGCGCCCCCTCCGATCCGGCAAGGCAAAGGCTGACCAGCCCCGGGTCCACCCCCGCGATGCCGCGTGCGATGGCCCGGGCCACCCCGGTATCGGTGGCGGCCAGATTGTACAGCGCGCCGTGGGCTTTGACATGGCTGATCCGGTGCCCGGCAAGTGCGGCCAGCCCGCAGGCGGCCCCGATCTGATAGGCCACCATCCGCTCGATCGCCGCCTCGGACATCGGCACCACGACACGGCCAAAGTTCACGCGGTCGGCGTAGCCGGGATGCGCCCCGATGGCCACGCCCGCTGATCGTGCGGCGGCAAAGGCAGCACTCATCTGGTCCGGCCCCCCGGCGTGAAACCCGCAAGCGACGTTGGCAGAACTGACCAGACCCAGCATGGCAAGGTCGTCCCCCCTATCCTCGCCCAGATCAGCGTTCAGGTCGATGCAGCCTAAAGCCGGGCCAAGGGACATGTGCGGCACCTGAATGGGGGGGCAGGGGGGCGGTCGGCCTTGGTCCTGAAGGTCTTGTCAGCCTAATCCCGGGTTGCCGCCCCGGCAATGGCAAATGGCCCGTGCCAGATGCCCGGGGACTGCGAAGCCAAAAGCCCCCGCGCGCCCGTGGCTCACCCCCCTGACGAAATGCGCCCGGGCGACACTGCTCCAGCGCCGCCCCGGTTGCGCGCAGCCAGGGGGCGGCATCTGTTGCGGGTCGTCACAGTGGCTGCGACACGGGCATCTGCGCCGTGGTCCGGGCCAGGGCGTCGATCCCGGCCAGGATGGCGTCGGCCTTTTCGTCGGTCAGCAGGCAGGACAGGTTGACCCGCACCCAGCCCGGTTTGAAGAAACTGCGGCCCGCGCGCAGATCGGCCACGGCGGCCTCGCTTTCGGCGCGGGAGAATTGCAGCAGGCGGTGCCCGTAAGGCCCGGCACAGGAACAGCCGCCCCGGGCCTGAATGCCGTAAAGGTCGCTAAGCGCCATGGTGAACTGGTTGTGATCAAGATAGCCGCCCGCGCCGTCCTTGATGCGGAACGAAAAGATCGGCAGCGGGTGGCGGGCGCCCCTGTGGCCCAGAATCTCGATCCTGTCGTTGGCCCCCAGAACGCGCAGCGCCCGCGCCCGCAGGTCTTCGTGGCGCGCGTCGATCCAGTCCTGCCCGAGGGCCTCTTTGACCAGCATCACCAGACCGGCGCGGATATCGCCGATGATGTTGGGGGTCCCGGATTCCTCGCGGGCCACAACGTCGTGGCTGTACTGATGATCCCAGGGCGACACGAAAGCCACCGTGCCGCCGCCGGGTTGCGTGGGCGTGGCGCGGCGCGTGACCGTGTCGCGCACCACCAGCACGCCCGAGGCCTGCGGGCCGCCGGGAAACTTGTGGGCCGAAAAGAGGATCGCATCCTTGGCCGTCTCACCCTGACCCATCGACATTGCCAGATAGGGCGCCCCGCCCGCGTAATCCCAGATCGCCAGCGCACCGTGCGACTTCAGCAGACGCGTCACCGGGTCGGGGTCGGTCACGATGCCGGTCACGTTGGACATGGCCGAAAAGGTTCCGACCAGAAGGCTGGCGCCCTGATGGGCCAC
>JANMJC010000596.1:0-2144 GCA_031371185.1 Paracoccaceae bacterium
TTGAGGAACAGATCGGCAAGGGTGCCGCCCAGAAACAGATGCTGCATTCCGGCCGTGTCCAGGTTCAGACCGGCGCGCCCCAGATCTTCGCCCAGAAGCCCAAAGGCGATGCCTTCGGAATCGACCACAACCCCGTCACAGTCGAACAGAACAGCTAAGGGTTTCATTGCGGGGCCCGCAGCAGGGTCACGATCGTATCGCCATAGCGGCGTTGGTCCAGCGCATCGAAACCCGGCAGAAAGGCCGGGAGCGTGCTTTCCTCCCACACGATCAGCGCGCCCGGGGCCAGCCAGTTGCCCGTAGCGCAACAGGCCAGGGCCGCCTCGCCCCTGCCTTGGCCATAGGGCGGGTCCAGAAAGACCAGATCAAAGCCCGCGCCCCGGTTTTCAGGAAGGCGGGTGGCGTCAAAACGCAGGATCTCGGTTTCGGCCCCGGCCTGCATCAGCGCGATGTTGCGCTTGATCAGGCCGCGCGCGGTGGCCCCGTCATCGACAAAAGCCGCCGTCGCGGCCCCGCGCGACAGCGCTTCAAGCCCCAAAGCGCCGGTGCCTGCGAAAAGGTCAAGCACCCGCGCGCCCTGCACCGGACTGCCGTAGCCGCCGTTGATCAGCAGGTTGAAGATCGCCTCGCGCACCCGGTCCGAGGTCGGGCGCAGATGGGCCAGCGCATCGCCTGCCCCAACCGGCGCAAGGTGCAGACCTCGCGCGCGCCCGCCGATGATCCTCATGCCTTCAACAGATCCTTCAGCACGGTCGAAGGGTCGGTCAGCGCCGACTTGGAAGGCGATTTCCCCATCTCGATCAACCGCTTGCCCACCATGTAGCCGCGCGGATCGTTCATCGCGTCAACCGCCAGAAGCTGATCGGCGCGGAAGTACCAGAACGACACCGAATCGCCGTCGGGGCCCCGGGTGACGATGTTGTCATAGCCGGTGTTCAGGCCGGCGATCTGGAGTTTGCACTCGTACTGATCCGACCAGAACCACGGCCTGGCTTCATAGGCCATCTCGGCGCCCAGGATGTTTTCGGCCACGATCTCGGCCTGATCAATGGCGTTGCCGACCGACTCCAGCCGCAGCCGACCCCCCTTGTGGGGAAAGCTGGCGCAGTCACCCGCCGACCATATGTGAGGATTTGACGTGCGGCCCTGCGCGTCGGTCCTGATGCCGTTTTCAATGTCCAGCCCGGCCGCTTCGGCAAGCGCCGTTCCCGGCACGATCCCCACGCCCGCAATGACGAAATCTGCCGGCAGTTCGCGACCGTTCTTCAGCCGGACCCCCGACACGCGACCCTCGCCCAACAGGCGGTCAAGCCCGGTTTCTTCCAGAATTGTCACGCCATGGTCAGAATGCAACTTGCGGAAAAAGTCGCTGGTCTCAGGTGCTGCCACCCGTTGCAGGATGCGCGGTGCCATTTCCAGAACCGTGACCTGCAGCCCCATCTTGCGCGCGACCGCCGCCGCCTCCAGCCCGATATAGCCGCCGCCGACGATCACAACACGGCGCCCTTCCACGAATTCGGCGCGCATCGCGTCGACATCCGCCAGCGTGCGCACGGTATACACCCCCGCCAGATCGCCGCCGATGGCCGGCGGCAAGGTGCGGGGCGAGGACCCCGTCGTCAGCACCAGATCGGAATAGGACAGCACCTCGGCCCCCAGGGTCACGGTCTGCGCGGCAGGGTCGATGGCGGTCACCTTCCGGCCCAGGCGCAGGGTGATGTTCTGGTCGGCATAGAACTCGGCCGAGCGCAGCCAAAGCCGCTCTTCGGGCATCTCGCCCAGAAGGTAGCCCTTCGACAGGGGCGGGCGCTGATAGGGCGGCTGCGGTTCTTCGCCGATCAGCGTGATGGCGCCGTCAAACCCCAGGCCGCGCAATTTGGCCACCACAGCGGCCCCGGCCTGTCCGGCCCCCACCACCACAACATGCTTCATCCCGTTCCCCTCTGGTCGAATTCGTTGCGAAACCCTATATCCCGCCTGAACGCAAACGCAACGCACGAGGGACGATTGATGACGATTTCCGTAGGTTCTGCCCTGCCTGATGCCGACCTGTTGATCATGGGGCCAAAAGGCGCCGAAACGGTTTCGATGGCGTCCAGGCTCAAGGGCCGCAAGGTGGTGATCTTTGGCCTGCCGGGCGCCTA
>JANMJC010000079.1:0-15708 GCA_031371185.1 Paracoccaceae bacterium
GGGCTGGATGACGGCGGCATCGTGGCCCTGCGGCTGGACGAGGTCATTCCTCCGACGGCGAGTCCGCAGGCCCAGGTGGCGGATCAACTGTCGCGCGCGCTGGCCGTTCTGGCCCAGACCCGCAAGACCGAGATCGAAAGCGGCGCCGACATGGGCGCGATGGGCATCCTGACCGTGTCTGCCGCCGCCGAGCGCGAGGCACAGGTCGCGGGCGCGCCTGCGGGCCTGATGGCCTCGGTCTTTGCCCTGCAACCCGGCGAGGTCACGGTTCTGACCGAAGGCACCCAGGTGGCCGTCGTGCGCCTTGACAGCATCACCCCCGCCGCCTCCGAAGGCCAGGACGTCACCGCCACCAAAGAGGCGATTGCGGCGTCGCTTGCGCAGTCCCTGTCCCGCGATGCGCTGGCGCTGTTCACCCAGTCGCTGGTCAACGCCGCCGGTCTGCAACTGGACCAGTCTGCGGTGAACGCGGTACAGGCCAGCTTCAACTAGGGGACGGCCATGAAACTTGAACCCGCGTTCGAGGCCTTCGCCTCTGGCTGGGCGCGCGGCGAAAACCAGGTGGTCTTTGCGCGGCTGGCGGCCGATCTGGATACGCCGGTCAGCCTGATGCTGAAGCTGGGCGATGCGCGTCGCGACACCTTCATGCTGGAATCGGTGACCGGCGGCGAGGTGCGCGGGCGCTATTCGGTGGTGGGGATGAAGCCCGATCTGATCTGGCAATGCCACGGCACCCGCGCCGCGATCAACCGCGAGGCGCGCTTTGACGCCGGGGCCTTTGTCGATCTGGCAGGCCCGCCGCTGGACACGCTGCGCGCGCTGATTGCGGAAAGCCGCATCGTCCTGCCCGCCGGCATGCCCGCCATCGCGTCGGGGCTGTTCGGCTATCTGGGCTATGACATGATCCGGCTGGTCGAACATCTGCCCGATGTCAACCCCGACCCCCTGGGCCTGCCCGATGCGCAACTGATGCGCCCCTCGGTCGTGGCGGTGCTGGACGGCGTCAAGGGCGAAGTGACCGTGGTCGCGCCCGCCTGGATTGCGGCCGGTCTGTCAGCCCGTGCCGCCTATGCCCAGGCCGCCGAGCGGGTGATGGACGCGCTGCGCGACCTTGACCGCTCGCCTTCTGCGCCACGCGATCTGGGCGATGCCGTGGCCCCAGTTGGTGTGCCGAAGTCGAACTTCACCAAGGAAGGTTACAAGCAAGCCGTTGAAAAGGCCAAGGATTACATCCGTGCCGGGGATATCTTCCAGGTGGTCCCGTCGCAGCGCTGGACGCTGAAGTTCGAACTTCCGCCCTTCGCCCTGTACCGGTCTCTGCGCCGGACCAACCCCTCGCCCTTCATGTTCTTCTTCAACTTCGGCGGCTTTCAGGTGATCGGGGCCAGCCCGGAGATTCTGGTGCGCCTGCGCGACGGCGAGGTGACGGTGCGCCCCATCGCGGGCACCCGCAAACGCGGCGCCACCGTTGAAGAGGACAAGACGCTGGAGCTGGACCTTCTGGCTGATCACAAGGAATTGGCCGAACATCTGATGCTTTTGGATCTGGGTCGCAACGATGTCGGACGGGTCGCCAAGGTCGGAACCGTGCGCCCGACCGAGCAGTTCATCATCGAACGCTACAGCCATGTCATGCACATCGTGTCGAACGTGGTGGGGCAGTTGGCCGAGGGCGAGGATGCCCTGTCGGCGCTGCTGGCCGGCCTGCCCGCGGGCACCGTGTCCGGCGCGCCGAAGGTGCGCGCGATGCAGATCATCGACGAGCTGGAGCCCGAAAAGCGCGGGCTTTACGGCGGCGGCGTCGGCTATTTCGCGGCCAACGGCGAGATGGATTTCTGCATCGCCCTGCGCACCTCGGTTCTGAAGGATCAGGCGCTGTATATTCAGGCCGGGGGAGGCGTGGTCTTTGACAGCGACCCCGAGGCCGAATATCAGGAAACCGTCAACAAATCCAACGCCTTGATGCGCGCGGCCGAAGAAGCGGGCAAATTCGCGCGCGGCAACGGATAAGAATTTTCGCCGAAAATTCTTAGGGCAAAAATTTTCGGCGAAAATTTTTCGGTCAGACCGGAAGAACCGTGGTCGACTTGATCTCTTCCATGCTCAGAAGTGCCGTGACATTGTGGATTTTCACCTCGGAAATCAGCGCCTGATAAAAGGTGTCATAGGCCCGAGCATTCCGGACCCGGACCTTCAGGATGTAATCGATGTCGCCCGCCAGGCGGTGCGCCTCCAGCACTTCGGGCCGGGCCTGCAAGACTTGCAGGAACTTGCGTTGCCAGGCGGCCTCGTGTTCCGAGGTACGGATCAGCACAAAGAAACAGGCCTCCAGCCCCAGGGCCTCGGGTTCCAGGATCGCGGTCTGACGCAGGATGACGCCCTGTTCGCGCATCCGTCGGATCCGGTTCCACACCGGGGTCTTGCTGGAGCCGACCTTGCGGGCAATCTCGTCCAGCGACTGGCTGGCATCGTTTTGCAATTCGCCAAGGATTTTCCGGTCAAGTTCATCCAGTTGGGCCGACATTCGCATTCCCCCCGGTTTCCTGGAAACCTGTTCGCATCCCGGGGCACAATGGAACAATTTTCCTTATTCGCAAGGGTCACTGGCGGGAACGGGGGAAAATCTTCTATATTGAGGGCGTAAATACCGGTTTCAGACCGAGGATGTGACATGGACCTGCCCTTTTTTACCCTGCCCGCCGCCGCCGTCACCTTCGTGGGGGCGGGCCCGGGGTCGGTAGTGAACCTGACGCTCGGGGCCTTGCGCGCGCTGCAGGGGGCGGATGTGGTGGTGCATGACCGTCTGGTCGGGGCGGAGGTTCTGGCGTTGATCCCGCCGCATGTTGTGCGCATCGACGTCGGCAAAGAGGGTTTTGGCCCCTCGACCCCGCAAGAGACCATCCATGCGGTGCTGGTGGCGCAGGCCCTGGCCGGGCAGCGTGTGGTACGGCTGAAGGGCGGAGATGGCGGCATTTTCGGACGTCTGGACGAAGAAATAGCGGCGATCGAGGCGGCGGGCCTGTCCTTTGCCATTCTTCCCGGCCTGACCGCGGCCTCGGCGGCAGCGGCGGCGATCGGTCAAAGCCTGACCAGCCGTGGCCGAAACCGGTCCTTGCGCATCGTCACCGGCCACGACATGGCAGGTTTTGCCGAACAGGATTGGCGCGGGCTGGCCCAGAAGGGCGAGGTGGCGGCGATCTACATGGGCAAGAAATCGGCGCGCTTCGTGCAGGGCCGCCTGATGATGCACGGTGCCGACCCCGCCACCCCGGTCAGCGTGGTGGAAAACGTCAGTCGCCCGGATCAGCGGATCTTTGCGGGCCATCTTGCCACCCTGTCCGAAACCGTGGCGCAGGCCTCGGGACCGGCGGTCATCCTGTTCGGCCTTGCCCCGCGACGCGCGTCAAGCGCCCTTGAAACCCTGAAAGAGGCCCGCGCATGACCCGCCGCAGCTTTGCAAAAGTCGTCACCGCCAACCGTCTGCGCGAAGGCGATGTGGTCTATCTGACCGAAGATGACCGCTGGACGCCGTTTCATCATCAGGCGGAACTGATCGAAGACGAGGCCCATGCCCAGATGCGGCTTCTGCACGCCACCGCGCAAAAGCTGGCGGTTGTCGGCCCCTATCTGGCCGATGCCAAGGCCGGCCCCAACGGCCCTGAACCCATCCATTTCCGCGAGGATTTCCGGACCCGCGGCCCCTCCAACTATCACCACGGCAAACAAGCCGATTTCGCAGGCTAAGCGCATGTATTCCTATTCCGACTTCGACGAATCCTTCGTGCGCGCCCGCGTCTCGCAGTTCACCGAACAGGTGGAACGACGGCTGGACGGCAGCCTGACCGAAGAGGAATTTCGCCCGCTGCGCCTGATGAACGGCCTTTATCTGCAACTGCACGCCTATATGCTGCGGGTCGCGATCCCCTATGGCACCCTGTCGCCGCGCCAGATGCGGCAGTTGGCGATGATCGCGGACACCTGGGACAAGGGCTATGGCCATTTCACCACGCGCCAGAACATCCAGTTCAACTGGCCCAAACTTCCCGACGTTCCGGCGATTCTTGGCGCGCTGGCGGATGTGGAAATGCACGCCATCCAGACCTCGGGCAATTGTGTGCGCAACGTCACCGCCGACCATTTCGCGGGCGCTGCGGCGGACGAGATCGAAGATCCCCGTCCCTATGCCGAGCTGTTGCGCCAATGGTCCACCGACCACCCCGAGTTTCAATTCCTGCCGCGCAAGTTCAAGATCGCCATCACCGGATCGCCCAACGACCGCGCCGTGACCCGCGCCCATGACATCGGGTTGCGGATGCACCGCGATGCAACCGGCGCGCCGGGGTTCGAGGTGATGGTCGGCGGCGGTCTGGGACGCACGCCGATCATCGGCCGCACGGTGCGCGAGTTTCTGCCCGTGGCCGATCTTCTGCCTTACGTCGAGGCGGTGCTGAGCGTGTACAACACGCTTGGCCGGCGCGACAACAAGTACAAGGCGCGCATCAAGATCACCGTCCACGAGGTCGGGCTGGACGAGATCCGCGACATGGTCGAAGCCCGCTTTGCCGAACTGCGCCCGCTTTTCGGCGGAAACGACCAGCGCTTGCTGGACGACATCCGCGCAGCCTTTGCGCCGCCCGCCTTCCGCAATGCCCCGACCGACCGCCATGACGCCTTTTACAAGGCCGATCCCCTGTTCCGCGCCTGGGCCGACACCAACCTCGCGGTGCATCGCAACGATCAATACTCCATCGTGACGGTGTCGATCAAAGCCCATGGCGAAACCCCGGGAGATGCGACCAGCGCCCAGATGCGTCTGTTGGCCGATCTGGCGGAAACCTATGGCCACGGCGATCTGCGCATCAGCCACGAACAGAACGTGATCCTGCCCCATGTCCACAAATCCGACCTGCCCGCGGTTCACGCCGCTTTGGTGCAGGGCGGGCTTGGCACCGCCAATGTCGGGCTGATTTCCGACATCATCGCCTGCCCCGGCATGGATTATTGCAGCCTAGCCACCGCCCGGGCGATTCCGATTGCGCAGGAAATCGCCCTGCGGTTTCAAGAGCTTGATCTGGAACACGCGGTCGGACCGATGAAGATCAAGATCTCGGGCTGCATCAATGCCTGCGGGCACCACCATGTCGGCCACATCGGCATTCTGGGGCTGGTCCGGGCGGGGGTGGAAAACTATCAGATCACCCTTGGCGGGGACGCCACCGAAACGGCGGCCATTGGCGAAAAGATGGGCCCGGGCTTTGCCTTTGATCAGGTGGTGCCGGCGATCGAACGGCTGGTTCGGGCCTATCTGACCCTGCGAGCCGAGCCGGGCGAGACCTTTCTTGTCGCGGTGCGCCGTCTGGGGTTGGACCCGTTCAAGACCGCCCTTTACGGCGCGGAAGGCAGCCAGGATGCCGCGTGATCTGAACGCCGGTCCGGTGGCGGCCCGCGTGGCCGCGCTGAACGCGCGCTACCGGCACCACTCGGCCACCTCGGTGCTGGAACTTGCGCTGAAAGACCAGGATCTGGGCCGGGTGGCGCTGGTGTCGTCCTTTGGGGCGGAATCGGTGGTGCTTCTGCATCTGGTGTCGATCATCGCGCCGGAAACCCCGGTCCTGTTCATCGACACCCGGATGCTGTTTGCCGAAACGCTGGCCTATCAGCGCGAGGTGGCCGAAAAGCTGCATCTGTGCGACCTGCGCACCATTCGCGCCGCCCAGCCCCGGGTGGCCTTCGAGGACCCCGACAATACCCTGCACCAGTTCAACACCGATGCCTGCTGCGGCGTGCGCAAGATCGAGCCGCTGGAACGCGCGCTGGCCGGGTTTGACGGCTGGATCACCGGGCGCAAACGCTATCAAGGTGGCCAGCGCGAGGCCGTGGACTTTTTCGAGGCCGAGGGCGATCTGCGCATCAAGGTCAATCCGCTGGCCCATTGGGGTCCCGAGGATATTCAGGACTACATGGTCAACAACCGCCTGCCGCGCCACCCGCTTGTGGCCAGGGGCTATCCCTCGATCGGCTGCGCGCCCTGCACCAGCCCGGTCAAGCCGGGTGAAGATTCGCGTGCAGGACGTTGGCGCAACACGGAAAAAACCGAATGCGGCATCCATTTCATCAATGGTGTGGCCCATCGCATGACAAAGGACAGCGCCGCATGAGCGTTCTTGTAACCGATCAGGGCTTTTCGGCCCCCCCGCCCGCGACCCCTGTGACCCTGGCGCAGATCGCCCAGCACAGGGGCAGTCTTGATCTGGCCCATACCGACGATCCCGAAGCGGTGCGGCCCCATCTGAAAGCGCTGACCCTGATCCGCGTCGGATTTCCCGCCTTCAACGATGGCCGCGCCTTTACCATTGCCCGCCGCCTGCGCGAAATGGGCTTTGCCGGTGAATTGCGCGCCCTGGGGCCGGTGATTGCCGATCAATACGCCATGGCGCGGCGCGTCGGCTTTGACGCGGTCGAGATTCCGGACGATCTGGCCTTGCGCCAGCCGCAGGATCAGTGGCTGGCCCGCGCCGACTGGCGGTCACATGATTATCTGTCGCGGCTGAAAGCCTGAACTTTGGGGTTTTCCCCCGCCCTGCAAAGACCTATTTCGAAAGACGAATGCAATGACCGAAGCAGCCCCCATGTCCGACGTGATCGACAAGCCCGCCAAGCCTCACCTTCCCGACGCGCAGATCGTGACCTTCGTCAGACACTGGACGGACCGGCTGTTTTCCTTTCGGGTGACGCGCCCGCGCAGCTTGCGGTTCCGCTCGGGCGAATTCGTGATGATCGGCCTGATGGGAGAGGCCGGCAAGCCTTTGCTGCGCGCCTATTCCATCGCCTCGCCCGCCTGGGACGAAGAGCTGGAGTTCTATTCGATCAAGGTGCCCGACGGCCCGCTGACCTCGCGCCTGCAGCATATCCGGGTGGGCGACGAGATCATCCTGCGCCCCAAGCCGGTGGGCACGCTGGTGCATGACGCGCTGCTGCCGGGCAAACGGCTGTGGCTGTTGTCGACCGGCACCGGCTTTGCGCCCTTTGCCAGCCTGCTGCGCGAACCCGAGACCTACGAGAAATACGATACCGTCATCATGATGCACACCTGCCGCGAGGTGGCCGAACTGGAATATGGCCGGCAATTGGTGGAAAGTCTGGGGAACGATCCCTTGATCGGCGACATGGTGGCGGGCAAGCTGCACTATTACCCGACCACCACCCGCGAAGACTTTCACCATCGCGGCCGGGTCACCGACAATCTGGCCACGGGGCGCGTCTTTGCCGATCTGGGCCTGCCGCGCATGACCCCCGCCGAAGACCGCGCCATGGTCTGCGGGTCGCTGGCCTTCAACATCGACGTCAAGGCGATCCTTGAAGGGTTCGGTCTGCGCGAGGGGGCAAATTCCGACCCCAGGGAATTCGTGGTGGAAAAGGCCTTTGTGGGCGAGGGTATCTGAACGCTGCATTCCCGCCCCCGGCGACCTTCTTGCATTTCCACCGGGAATGACGTATATCTCCGTCACCTTCAGTGAGGAATAGCCATGAACATCGCCGGCTTTACCGAAAGCGCCCTGTTTTCGCCGCGCAAGCTGGCCGACCGGCTGTTGACCTCGCAAGACGAGATTGCCCGGTCGGCGGGCCTTGGCCGGGACGCCATCGCGCGCAAGGACCGGCTGGGCTCGGTCAAGACCCAGACCCGCCTGCGCGAGATGGTCGAGATCCTGAACCGGCTGACGCCGCGCTTCGGCTCTGATCTGGTGGCCTATGCCTGGTATCGCTCTACCCCCTTGCCCGGGTTTGCGGGGATGAGTTGCGCCACCCTTGTGGGCCTGGGGCAAGCCGATGCGGTGATGGACTATCTGGACGCCGTGGACGCGGGCGGCTTTGCCTGATCCCTTCGTTCTGCCGCAACCGCCCCTGTACCGCGCGCTGAACCCGGTCTATGCCCGCGATCCCCTGTCGGGAAAGGGGGCGGCGCTGAACGGCGGGCGGTTCAACCGACGCGGCCGCGCCGCCCTGTACACTGCCCTGTCCGCCGTAGGCGCCGTGGACGAGGCCAATCAGGCCGGCCGCCCCTTCGAGCCTGTCACGCTGGTATGTTACACGGGCCGGATCGGGCCCTGCCTGGATGGCACGGATTTGGCCCATCTTGCCGCGATGGGTCTGACGGCGGCCCTTCTTGCCGCCGATGACTGGCGTCTGCAGATGCGGGCGCGCGGCCTGTCCGGGGCGCAAGTGGCTTGCGAACGGCTGATCACCTTGGGCTATCACGGGCTGATCGCGCCGTCCTTTGCCCCCGGCGCAGCCCCGGGCGCGCGCAATCTGGTGCTGTGGCACTGGGCGGAGTTGACAGTGATCGACACCGAAGGACGTCTGATCGTGTAACATGCAAGGGGCCGCCGTGGTGGTCCACGGCAGCCCCCCGTTACAACCTTCGCATGGCCCCGAAGGGCCGCGCGGATTACATGCCCAGTGCGGCCTTCACGGCGGCAACGGCGGCGGCGACGGCGGCCGGGTTGGTGGCAGCGGCATCGACGCCGGCTTTCAGGGTGGCTTTGGTGGCGGCGTCCAGCGACGACGCCTCGATCAGCGCGCCGACCTTGGCGGCGTCAAAGTTGGCCGGGTCCAGAACGGCGGCGGTTTCGGCGGCGGCAGCGGCGGCAGCGGCGGCCTTAGCAGCGGCGTCTTCGACGGCCTTGGCGGCAGCGGCAGCTTCTTCAGCAGCGGCGGCGGCAGCAGCCTCTTCGGCAGCCTTGGCTTCGGCAGCGGCAGCATCGGCAGCCGCCATCGCAGCGGCAGCAGCCTCTTGCGCCGGCTTGTAGCTGAACTGGTAATAACCACCCGCAGCGGCCAGGACCAGCACGAGGCCGATGAGTACATTCTTGTTCATGGTGAAACCTCCAAAAGCCCCCTTTGGGGCGTATCCATGGGCTGCATATGGCAGTTTTCGAACCAAAGTTAAAGACCTTACGCGGCAGCGCAGCAATTGCGGGCAGATTCGATGCCCCCCTCCGGGATTTGGCGGTTGAAGGTCGGCGCCCATGAGACTATCTTGCAGCCGATAATTCCAACAACCAAAGGACCTTTACCCTGGCACGTCGCCCCCACAATGCTCCGCCGCAACGCGAAACCGGCCCACGCATCAACGATCGTATCCGCTCTGCCGAAATTCGCCTGATCGGCGCCGACGGCGAAAACGTTGGCGTGGTGACCCCTGCGCGCGCCATGCAGATGGCCGAAGAGGCCGGTCTGGATCTTGTCGAGATCTCGCCCAATGCCGAACCGCCGGTCTGCAAGATCATGGATTTCGGCAAGTTCAAATACGAACAGCAAAAGCGCGAGGCCGAGGCCCGCAAGAAGCAGCACATCATCGAGATCAAGGAAATCAAGTTCCGCCCGGGAACCGATACCCATGACTATGATGTGAAAATGCGCTCGGTGATGAAGTTTCTGGAAGAGGGTGACAAGGTCAAGGTCACGCTGCGGTTTCGCGGTCGCGAACTGGCGCACCAGGAATTGGGGCTGGCGCTGTTGCACCGCGTGTCCACCGATGTGGGCGATGCCGGCAAGGTCGAATCGATGCCGCGTCTTGAGGGCAAGCAGATGGTGATGATGATCGGGCCGAAATAGGCCCTTGATCCCGGTCTGCGAAAAAGGGGGCCTTGCGGCCCCCTTTGTTTTTGGCGTGGCGGTGGAAAGGGGGTTTCCCCCCTTCCCGCCCTAGTTCGCGCCCACTTTCAACAGGGGCGTGATGATCCGCACCACGGCGCGGCGGTTCTTGCGCTCGTCGCCCTGGCTTTCGACCTTCAACTCCTTCTCGCCGTAACCCTGCACCACAAGGTTCTGCGCTGGCACGCCGTAGTATTCGGTCAGCGCCTTGGCCACCGATTCGGCGCGGCGGTCCGACAGCGCCAGATTGTAGCTGGCCTTGCCCACGGCGTCGGTGTGGCCTTCGACCAGGAACATCTCGCCGGGGTGCCGTTCGATCAGCCCCTTCATCAGCTTGCCCAGACGTTGCAGCTTTTTCGCCTCGGATTCCTTGATCGCCGAGGATCCGGTGTCAAAGGTGATCGAGTTCACGTCGATCGTGGGGGCCAGATCGCGCACTTCGCGGATCTCGCGGATCTGGCGCAGGCTGAAGCTGTGGGCATAGTCGGCCCGACCGATCGCTTCCAGTTGCGCCAGCAGTTCCGGCATGGTCGAGGTGTCCGAGATGGTCTGGTTGTGGTCCGGCTTGGGCAGCGTACCCACATTGACCGGGCGTTCGGGTTGCAGATCGTCGATCAGCACCACTTCGACACCGTTGGCATCATAAGCCGACCGGCGCAGCACGCGGCCGGTCGCGTCGCGGATGGTCACCACCTGGGTGCCGTCCTTGCGCACCATCACCGTACGGGTCGAACCGTCGGCAAAGGTCTCGGTGCGCACGCGGGTGCCCGGTTCGCGCAGCAGCGCGTTGTCGTCCTTGTAGATATTGTAGTTGCCGTTCTGGTCCAGCACGACCACCCGGTCGCCCGAGTTTTCGACAACCTGATTGCCGTTGGACAACAGCGCGCCAACCGCCAGCGTGCCCAGCACGATCAGGCCCGCGGTTTCCAGATCGGTCAGTCCCGATTTCTTGCCACCCGAGGTCGCCTTGGGGGCGGCGTCGAATTCCTGAGTCGAGGCGCGGGTGTCATCTTCGGTCAGCACTTCGTCGGTGACGGTGGCCTCGGACGAGGTTGCGGTGTCGGCGGGCAGGGTCGTGCCACCGCTGCCTTCGGCCGGATCGGTGGCGACAACGGCGTCGATCTTGGTGGGGTCGGTGGTGGCCGGATCGGCAATCGCCTCGTCCAGCGCATCGACCTGGGCCTGATCGGGCACGATGACGTCAACCGGCGCCATCTTGGCGACCTTCTTGGTCGCATTGGCTTCGCATTTGTCCTGCGTCTTGGCGAAGGTGCAGATCTGGCCTTCGGGGCATTCGACGGATTTGTCGGGCAGGCACAGCACGGCCTGGGTACCGACCATCACCTCAAAGGGTTCAAAAGCCAGGGCGGCAGGGGCGTCGGGCGTTGCCGTTTCGGGGTCGGTGGTGGTTTCCGCCGTCACGACCGGTTCGGTGACGACCGTCGCATCGCTGCCAGCGGCCGGTTCTTCGGTGGTTACGGTGGTTTCCGTCGTTGTCACTGCCGTGGTATCAGTCGCGGTGGCCTCGGTGGTTGCGGGGGCTTCCGTCGCGGTGCCCGCAGCAAGTTCGGCCAGAAACTCGATCGCGTTCTTTTCGCAGTTCTCGGGCTTTTTGGACACCGTGCACAAAGCGCCCTCGGGGCACTCGGTCTGTTTGTTGGGCAGACACAGAACCGTCTGACCGTCGATCACCGCCTGGGGAAAGTCCTGCGCCAGGACCGGAAACACCGGCCCCGAGGCCAGCACCATCGCCAGCGCCGTGGTGGTTGAGATGAGCCTTTTCATTCATGATCCTTGTTGATGGTCAAAGGGAGGGCTGTCGTAACCGTGCCAGCCTTGCACCCTTCAAACCGTTTTCGCACTGATATGCGATAGCAACTTCGGCCCGCGCCTAAACCTGAGGCAAACAAATGCCGAAACCTCGGGTTGGACGGGCCTCGGCGCCGTGATACCGATTGGACATGCGCGCCCTGATCGTCACCTGCGTCAAGAACGAAGCCGCCTTTGTGGTGGAATGGCTGGCCCATCACCGCAGGGTGGGCTTTGACCATGCGCTGGTCTTTTCCAACGATTGCAGCGACGGCACCGAGCTTATGCTGGACCGGTTGCAGGACATCGGCTGGCTGACCCATGTGCGAAACCCCGGCCCCCATGCGAAAGGGCCGCAGTGGGATGCCCTGAAAGCCGCCGACCGTCACCCTATGGTGCGGGAAGCCGAATGGCTGCTGGTCTGCGATGTCGATGAATTCGTCAACATCCACGCCGGGGGCCGCCGCCTGCCCGATCTTTGGGCCGCCCTGCCGCAGGCCGATGTCCTGCCCCTGACCTGGCGGATGTTCGGCAATGCCGGGGTGGTCCGCTATTCCGACGCGCCCGTCACGCAAACCTTCACCCGCGCGGCGCCCGCCACCCTTGGCTGGCCGTGGCGCGCGCAGATGTTCAAGACCCTGTTTCGCAACGACGGGTCCTTCGGCAAACTGGGGGTGCATCGCCCGCGCAATCCCGACCCCACCCGCAGCCCGCTGTGGATCGACGGGTCGGGCCGCGATGTGACGCAGGACCTGGCCCCGGGGCGGATGTTCTCCGATTACCGGCACGACAATTACGGCCATGTGCAGTTGAACCACTATGCCCTGGGAGCGATGGAAAGCTATCTGGTCAAGGCCGACCGGGGCCGCGCCAACCGCGAGGCCAGCGGCTTTGATCTGGGCTATTGGGTGGAACGCAACCTGTGCGAGGTCGAGGACCGTTCGATCGAGCGACTGGACAGCGCGGAATTGCGGGCCGAGCTTTTGGCCGATCCGATCCTTGGCCCGCTGCACCACGCCGGCGTGCGCTGGCGGCACGACCGCTTTGCCCACCTGATGCAGGACGATGCCTGGCGCAGCCTTTTTGGCCGCTTGCTGATGACCCCGCCCAGTCGCAGCCTGTCGCCGCAGATGGCCGCCGCCCTGCACCGCCCGCCCCCCGCGCGGTAAAGGTGTCAGCCGGGCGCGTCCTGGGCTACCTTGCGGATCCGCTCGACCATCGCGCGCAAACCGTTTGACCGTTGTGCCGACAGATGGTCGTTCAACCCCAGCCGCGCCAGTTCGGCCGGGGCATCGACCGCCGCCACCTCGGGCAGGGGCAGGCCACTGTACAGCGCATGCAGGATGGCGATCAGCCCGCGCACGATCATCGCGTCCGAGGTGCCCTGAAAATCAAAGCGGCCCGCGTTCACCATCGGACGCAGCCAGACCTGCGACGCGCAGCCTTCGACCTTCAGGGCTTCCACCTTGAAGCTGTCGTCAAGATCGGGAAACGCCTTTCCCAGGTCGATGACATGGCGATAGCGGTCTTCCCAATCGTCGAAGAATTCGAAGGTTTCGGCAATGTCTTCAAAGGCGGGGCTGGCCATGGGGCGTCCTTTCGTTGCCCCTTGGCTAGCGAAGCCGGATGCAAAGGTCCAGCCCGGCGGGTTGGCCGTCGCGCGGACCTATGGCCGCAGGCGCGCGCCTTGTGCGGGGGGCGACCGGCGATTTGCGCGAAACCGCAGAATGCCTTGGGCTTTTCAAAGCCATGGCCTTAGGCTAGCAAGGACCAAATCGGGATGACTTTCATGCGCCTTGTGCAGACCGCTGCCCTTCTTGCCCTTGTGGCCCTGACCGCTTGCGGCTCTTTGGCCACAAGCAAGCTGAACCCGCTGAACTGGTTCAAGGGCAGCCAGCCTGAAACCATGGAATTGGCCCTGCGCGCGCCCGACGCCCGCGCTCTGGTGGCGCAGGTGACCGTGCTGAAGGTCGAACCCTTCCCCGGCGGGGCCATCGTGCGCGCCACCGGCCTGCCACCCAGTCAAGGCTGGTGGGAGGCCGAACTGGTCAAGGTTGCCAGCGAAGAGCCCGGCGTGCTTCTGTACGAATTCCGCATCTTCCCGCCGCCCATCGCCCGCCCGGCAGGCACGCCCTTTTCGCGCGCGGTCACGGTGGCCACTTCGGTCAGCGACATCGCCCTGGCCGACGTGACCAAGATCGTGGTGCAGGGCGCAACGAACGCTTTGTCGTCGCGGCGGTAGGGGCGGGTTTCAGCGTGATCTGAGTTTTGTTTGTTCCCGCCCAGTCAGTCGCGGTCAGATTGGAGACGCTCGGTTTGTGGCACAACGCCCTTTGCCCAACGCCGTTCCGGCATTGGACAATGAAACCGCGAAACTCTCCCCCAGAGAGTTTCCTGTCGGTTTCAAACCAAAAGAGGGGAACCGCCCCTAAAGCCGCACGACCCTGACCTCGTTGCCCTTGGCCGACAGGGCAATCTCGCCCCGACACAAGCGCAGGGCGTCGTCGCCGAAAACCTCGGCGCGCCAACCGTTCAGAACCTCGCCTTCGCGCTCTCCGGCGGCAATCGCATCAAGTTCGGATGCCGAAGCGATCAGTTTCGGCGCCACGCCCAGGGATTCCGACTTGGCCTTCAAGAGCACGCGCAGCAGATCGGCCAGCGCCGGATTGACCTGCACATGTTCGCGGTCAGCCTCGACCTTCGGCACGTCGCCGGTTTCCATGCCGGTCTTGATCGCCGCCAGAATCCCCTCGGCGATCTCGGTCTTGCGGCCTTCGCGCATCAGCATGCGCGAGCGTCCCAACTCTTCCAGATTGGTCGGCCGGGTCGAGGCGAGTTCCAGCAGGGCATCGTCCTTCATCACCCGGCTGCGCGGCACGTTCTGCCCCTGGGCATAGGTCTCGCGAAACCGCGCCAATTCGCGCACGATGGCCAGAAACCGCCCCGAGGTGGTGCGGGTCTTGATCCGCAGCCAGGCCTCTTCGGGCCGTATGGTATAGGTTTCGGGGTTCAGCAGCACCTGCAACTCGTCTTCCAGCCAATGGATGCGGCCGTTCTTGACCAGTTGCGCGGCCAGCCATTCGTAGATCACCCGCAGATGGGTGACGTCGGCCAGCGCGTAATCCTTTTGCGCGGTCGACAAGGGACGGCGCGACCAATCGGTAAAGCGCGAGGTCTTGTCGAGGTTCTGCTTGGCGATGCGCTTGACCAGGGTTTCATAGCCCGCCTGTTCGCCAAAGCCGCAGACCATGGCCGCGATCTGGGTATCGAACAGCGGCTTGGGAAAGACCCCGCCTTCGACGAAGAAGATCTCAAGATCCTGCCGGGCGGCGTGAAACACCTTGACCGTCGCCTCGTGGCGAAACAGGTCGTACAAGGGCTCCATGCTCATCTGATCGCCTTCGATCGGATCGACCAGAACCGCGTCGCCGTCCTTGCCGGGCAGCGCCATCTGGATCAGGCACAGTTTCGACCAATAGGTCCGCTCGCGCAGAAACTCGGTGTCGATGGTGACGTAGGGGGCGGATTTGGCGGCTTCGCAAAAAGCGGCAAGGTCTTCGGTGGTGGTGATCGTGCGCATCGGGCGTCTTTCGAAGTGGGTTCACGGGGGCATCCCGCCCCCTGTGCTATAGGGGCCAAGGGGGGGGCTTGGGAACCCCCATTTCGCGCCTTGGTTGACCGGGGGCCGCCGCGGAAATCAGCCGTGCACCCAAAGCTGCGGGCCCTGCGCATAGCCGATGTACAGGGGATGTTTCGGCGCCCCGCCCAAGGTCAGTCCCAGATGATGCAGCGGCCGACCAAGGTCGCGCAACAGCGCAGCCACGGCGGCCCCGCGCCCCAGATGCGCGCCATGGGTGCCCCAGGCGCAGATCACCATGTCCACCGAAGCCGCCAGTTCGGCAATCGCGGCATCGTTGAGCGGCCCCACCGGATCGACTTGGGCGCGCATCAAGCGCGGATCGGTGGCGCGGAAGGCAAAGATATTGGCCACCCCAAAGCCCGCAAATCCCAAGGCCCGCGCGCGCCGTTCGCAACGCTCGACCGTGGGGTCGTTCTGCACTTCGGTCGCGGTCGAGGGGTTCAGCATCACGAAGCCCACCCTGCCCGCCCCCTGCCCGGCCCCCTGCCCCGCCCCCGCCTTGTCCACAGCCTTTTGCTCGGCCCCTGCCCAATCGCGCCACAAGAGATAGCGGTACTGCCCGCAGGGCGAATAGACCGCCCGGCTGGCCGCATCGCCTGCTGAGG
>JANMJC010000089.1:0-1728 GCA_031371185.1 Paracoccaceae bacterium
AACCCGGCCAACGACACGCAGATGGAGCTCCTGATCATCACCGACGCGCTGCGCCGGTCGTCGGCGGCGCGGATCACCGCGGTGGTGCCCTACTTCGGCTACGCCCGGCAGGACCGCCGCGCCAAGGCCCGCACGCCCATCACCGCCAAACTGGTCGCCAACATGATAGCCGAGGCTGGCATCGACCGCGTACTGACCCTCGACCTGCACGCCGCGCAGATCCAGGGCTTCTTCGACATGCCGGTCGATAACCTCTATGCCTCGCCGATCTTTGCCCTGGATATCGAACACCACTTCAAGGGTCAGATCACCGACTTGATGGTCGTCTCGCCAGACGTCGGTGGCGTTGCCCGTGCGCGAGATCTCGCCAAACGGATCGATGCGCCCCTTGCCATTGTCGATAAACGTCGGGAAAAGGCGGGCGAGATTGCTGAAATGACGGTGATCGGCAATGTTGCAGGCAAAAAATGCCTGATCGTTGACGATATCGCCGACACCGCTGGAACGCTTTGCAAGGCCGCCGATCTGCTGATCGAGAACGGTGCGACCAAGGTGCATGCCTATATCACCCACGGCGTCCTGTCGAATGGTGCGGTCGGGCGGGTCGCGGCCTCCAAGTTGAAATCGCTGGTGATCACGGACAGCATCGAGCCGACTGAACAGGTCAAGGCCGCCACCAACATCCGCATTGTCCCCACCGCCCCGATCTTCGCCCAAGCCATCCTGAACATCTGGAATGGCACCTCGGTCTCGTCCCTGTTCGAAACCGAAACCCTTGGCCCGATCTACGAAGGCCTGTACCAGCGGACCTGATCACAAACAGCGCATTACTGACTGAACGAGCTGTAGCCGGCCTTTGGCATGATCCTGCCCAGCGTTTGCGCGTAACGCTGGGCTGCGACAAGACGGCCAACTGTGGTGGTCCGGGATCTTAGCCCACGTGTGTGCCGGCGAAAGGCGTGACCCTTTAGACCGAGACTTTGCTGCTAGATCGGGCTGACGCTTGCGTGAATCCTTGGGGATTCCCTGTTGATCTGATTTCTGATTCATCATGGGGGCTGGGCGTGCAGGCCAGCTCTCATGACCAAATCCCTTTCGATGGACATTCGTGATCGCGCGATGGCGCGGCATGATGCGGGTGAGACGGTCCACGAGGCTGCCGAGGCTTTAAGCGTTGCACCGTCGAGCGTGGTGAAGTGGTCGCAGCGGCGGCGTGTCATGGGCAGCGTCGCGCCGGGCAAGGTCGGCGGGCATGTGCCACGCAAGAGTCGCGGCGAACATGAGGCCTGGCTGCGCGCCCGGATGGCGGAGGGCGCTTTTACCCTGCGCGGTCTGCTGAGCGCGACCTCAGGGTCAATTATCGCTCGATGTGGACTTTCGCCCATGCCGAAGGGCTCAGCTTAAAAAAAACCGCGCTCGCCCGTGAACAGGAGCGGCCGGATGTCGCCCGCAAACGGCGGAGCTGGAAGGCTCATCAGGCTGGCGTTGACATCCAGGGTCTTGTCTTCATTCACGAAACCTGGGCCAAGACCAATATGGCCCCGTTGCGCGGCTGGGCAGAACGCGGCAGGCGGCGGATTGGCCACGCCCCCTTCGGCCACTGGAACACCATGACCTTCGTGGCCGCCCTACGACATGACGGCATTACTGCGCCCTGGGTAATCGACGGGCCGATCAATGGCAGCATCTTCCAGACCTATGTCACCGAGGTTCTGACCCCGACTCTGC
>JANMJC010000097.1:0-6449 GCA_031371185.1 Paracoccaceae bacterium
TCTCCAACCCGCGCTACAAGACCCTGGGACGCAATGGGATCGCGGTGCCCGACTTTGGCTGGAAAGTGGTCGTTGTCGTGCCCCGGGGTAAGCAACCTACCACAAGCTGCCGAGTGATCGCCGTTCGGATGCCCAACAACAACACCATCAGCAAGCGCTCCTGGACCGCGTTTCTGACGACGCCTGCTGACATCGAAAAAGCCACGCAGCTCACCCTCTTTGATGCCCTGCCCGCTGATCCGTTCAACCTGTTCCTGAACCCCGGGCACCTGATCGGACTGGAAGAATGGCTGTCCTCGCCGATCTACGAGGGCTCGGATGAACCGCTGGCCTCGGGGATGGCGATGCAGATGGATGTGATCCCGTCACATGGCGTCTACGGCTCGACGCGGATGGAGGACGGCTATGTCATCGCCGACGCCGCCTTGCGCGCCGATCTGACCCGCGATTTCCCCGAGGTGATGGCGCGCTGTCAGGCGCGCGCCCGCTTCATGCGTGAGGTGATCGGCATGCAAGTGCCCGACTGCCTTTTGCCGCTGGCCGACACCTGCGGGATCGTGGCACCCTGGCTGCTGGACCCGGCACAGGTCATCGCGCTGTAGCCTGGCGCGCCCAAATCTTTTCAAAAAGATTTGCAAATTCCTTCGAAGGAATTTGCGTCGCGCGGATCGCGGTGGTTTCCCTTTTCCCGCCGATGGCTTAGAACGCCCAGAGGGTCGGACAAAGGGGCGCGCCATGGACCATTTCCTGTACAAGAACGGGGCTTTGCATGCCGAAGACGTGCCCCTGGCCGAAATTGCAGCCGCCGTGGGAACGCCGGTCTATGTTTACTCGGCGGCCACTTTGGCGCGCCACTATGGCCTGTTCACCGAAGCCCTGTCGCCGCTGCCGCATCAGGTCTGTTTCGCCATCAAGTCGCTGTCGAATGTGGCAGTGCTGAAGCTGTTGGGCGACCTGGGCGCGGGCATGGATGTGGTGTCGGCCGGCGAATACCTGCGGGCCCGCGCGGCGGGCGTGCCGGGGGGGCGGATCGTGTTTTCGGGCGTCGGCAAGACGGCTGCCGAAATGCGCCTGGCGCTGGAGGGCGGCATCCGGCAGTTCAATGTCGAAAGCGAACCCGAGCTGGAAGTGCTGTCGCAGGTCGCAACCGCGATGGGGGTCGTGGCGCCGATCACCATTCGGGTGAACCCCGACGTCGATGCCAGGACCCACGAAAAGATCGCCACCGGCAAGAAGGAAAACAAGTTCGGCATCCCGATTTCGCGCGCGCCGCAGGTCTACGCGCTGGCCGCCTCGCTGCCCGGCCTGCTGGTCGTCGGCATCGACGTGCACATCGGCAGTCAGTTGACCGAGTTGGCGCCCTTTGAAGAGGCCTATGTCAAGGTGGCCGCCCTGACCGAAACCCTGCGCGCGCAGGGCCATGTCATTGACCGGCTGGATCTGGGCGGGGGGCTTGGCATTCCGTACGAACGCTCCAACGAAGCGCCGCCCTTGCCATTGGAATACGGCACCATGATCAAGCGGGTGCTGGGGCATCTGGGCTGCGAGATCGAGGTCGAGCCGGGGCGGCTGATCTCGGGCAATTCCGGCGTCCTGGTGTCTCAGGTGATCTATCACAAGGCGGGCGAGGACCGCGATTTTCTGATCGTCGATGCGGCGATGAACGATCTGGCACGCCCGTCGATGTACGGCGCGCACCACGACATCCTGCCGGTGGTCGAACCGGCGGCTGGCGACGAGAAACTGCCCTATGACGTGGTCGGTCCGGTCTGCGAGACCGGCGACACCTTTGCCAAGGCCCGCGTGCTGGCCCCGCTGGCGGCGGGCGACCTGATCGCCTTCCGCTCGGCCGGGGCTTACGGTGCGGTGATGGCCAGCGAGTACAATACCCGCCCCCTGGTGCCCGAAGTTCTGGTCAAGGGCGATCAATTCGCCGTCATCCGGGCGCGCCCGACCTATGACGAGATCCTGAAGCGCGATATCATCCCGGGGTGGTTGTAAGCGAAGGGGCGATGGACAAGGGCCTTGATGACCAGCTTTGGCGGCAGATCCGGTGGCCCTTTCGGCTGACGCTGGCCGGGCTTTGGGCAGAACGGCTGACCCATGCCTTCTGGCCGCTGTCCACGCTCATACTCGCCGCAATCGCCGCCTATGCCTTTCATCTGGACGGTGCCTTGACGCTGGAAGCCTGGTGGTTCGGGCTGGTCTCGATGATCGGGGCCGGGATCTGGGCGCTGATCCGGGGGGTGTGGACCTTTCGCCGACCCCGCCGGGCCGAGGTGTTCTCCCGGATGGACAGCCGCCTGAAGGGGCGGCCGTTGCACGCGCTTGGCGATGCGCAGGCCTTGGGGCTGGCCGATGCCGACAGCCGCGCCCTGTGGCAGGCGCACCTTGCCCGCATGGCCACGCGCGCGGCAGGTGCCCGCGCGGTCGAGCCGAACCTGCGACTGGCGCGCGTCGACCCCTACGCGCTGCGTTACGTCGCGCTGACGGCATTTGTGATGGCGGTGATGTTCGGCTCGATCTGGCGGCTTGCGGGAACGGTCCCGGCAGGGTTGGGGCCTGAAGGCACCGTGGCGGCGGGCCCCGCCTGGGAAGGTTGGGCCGAACCGCCGCTGTATACCGCCAAGCCCCGGCTTTACCTGAACGATCAGGCCGAGGGTGTTTTAAGCCTGCCCGAAGGCACCCTTCTGGTGATCCGGTTGTATGGCGAGCCCGGCGATCTGATCCTGTCCGAAACCGTTTCGGGGCGCACCGAAGTGCCACCCGCCTCGGCCGCTGAACAGTCCTTTGTCGTTGCCCGGTCGGGGCGACTGGCGATTTCGGGCGACACGGGCCGCGAATGGCAGGTCGATGTTGCCGTTGACCAACCGCCGCTGATCGCGCCCAAGGGCGAGATCGGCCGCGAGGCAGATGGCACGTTCAAGCAGACCTTCACGGCCAGCGATGACTATGGCGTGGCGGCAGGGCAGGTGACCATCGCGCTGGATCTTGCCCGGATTGACCGCCGCTTTGGCCTGACCCTGGATCCCGAAGCGGCTGAGCCGGTCACGCTGGACTTGCCGATGCCGATCCGGGGTAGCCGCAAGGCCTTCAGCGAGGTCCTGAAGGACGATCTTTCGCAGTCCGTGCTTGCCAACCTGCCGGTGACGATGACCTGGTCGGTGACCGATGCCGCCTCTCATGCCTTTGCCACCGATCCGGTGGCGCTGACACTGCCCGGACGGCGCTTTTTCGACCCGCTGGCGGCGGCAGTGGTGGAAATGCGCCGCGATCTGATGTGGAACCGCGCCAATGCGCCGCGCGTGGTTCAGGTGATGAAGGCGGTCACCGCCCGCCCCGAAGACCTGATCCGCAACCAGCGCGCCTATCTGCGGCTGCGGGTGCTGATCCGCGATCTGGATGCCAAGTCCCTCGGGCTGACCGTGGACGACCGCGACGTCATGGCCACCGAGTTGTGGGCCATCGCGCTGATGATCGAAGAGGGTGACCTCACCTCGGCGCTGGAGCGGTTGCAACGCGCGCAGGACCGGCTGGATCAGGCGATCAAGCGCGGCGCTTCGGACGAAGAGATTCAGGCGCTGATGGACGAGATGCGGGCGGCGCTGGACCAGTACCTGAACAAGTTGGCCGAACAGCAGGGCGAACAGGGGCAGGAAAACGCCCAGAACGGCACGCCGCAGATGTCGATGTCGGCGGATCAGTTGCAGCAGATGTTCGACAAGCTGCAAGAGTTGATGGAACAGGGCAAGACGGCAGAGGCCGCCGAGTTGATGGAGCAATTGCGCCAGTTCATGCAGAACATGCAGGTGACGCAGGGGCAGGGCGGGCAGGGCGGCCCCGGCTCTCAGGCGATGAAGGATTTGCAGGGCACGCTGCGCGACCAGCAAAAGCTGTCAGACGACGCCTTCCGCGATCTGCAGGACGGGCAGGAAGGCAACCAGCCACAGGGCGGGAAGCCGGGGCAGGATGGCCAGAACGGGCAAGACGGCAAAAGCCTGTCCGAGCGGCAGAAAGATCTGGCGCAGCAGTTGGACCAGATGAACCGCAACGGCAATTTGCCGGGACCGGGCAGCGAAAAGGGCGAGGCGGGACGGCGCGAATTGGGCCGGGCGGGCGATGCGATGGACGACGCCGAACGCGCGCTGCGCGAGGGCGACCTGCCGGGCGCGCTGGACCGTCAGGCCGAGGCGATGGACGCGATGCGCGAGGGGATGCGCAATTTTGGCGAGGCGCTTGCCGAAAACCAGCGCGACGCGCAGCCGGGGCAATCCCGACAGGCCGAGGGCACCCCCGATGAGCGCGGGCTTGACCCCTTGGGGCGCGAGCCGGGCAATGCCTTGCGGATCGGGTCGGACGAGAACCTGTTGCAGGGCGAAGACGTATATCGCCGGGCGCAGGAACTGCTGGACGAGATCCGCAAACGCGCGGGAGAGTCCGGACGCAGTGAGACCGAACGCGGCTATCTCGAACGGCTTTTGGGGCTGTTCTGACGGCTCTCGTCGTCGTCTGCGACGCTCCTCGATTGCCTGCCCCGACGCGCCGGCCAAGCGCCTACAAGATTGTTGCCCACCGCATCTGGGCCCTGGTCTCCACCGCGCAGGGCCGCGCCGCGCGCAGGCGGTTCAGCGCCGTGTCCGGGTCTTCGCCCGTCTCGATCATCAGGCGAAGCGCAAGGGTGCCCGTGCGGCCACAGCCGCCCAAGCAATGGATCAGGACGCGCTGGCCATCGTTCAGCAGCCCACGCAGCCGCAGCGATACCGGGGGCCAAAGGGCGGTGGACGGCGTGCCGAAATCGCGGATCGCAAAGGACAGATGGGCGATGCCCGCGCGGGCCAGATCGGCGGCAAGTGTGGGGGCATTGTGGCGCTGCACCTCGTGGATCTGCACCAAGGACAGCACCAGGGCCGGGGCAAAGGCCACCACGGCGGCCAGATCGGCGGCATAATTCCCGCCGCGCCCCGGCAAGGGACATAGCCCCAAAAGCCCGGCCCCCACCGGCAGTTCGGCAATCTTGAATGCGGCCGGGGTCGCAGGCATGTTGTGATCTTCCCCCCCGTCCCTTACCCTGTGATCCAACAGAATCCCCAGGCGCTTTGAGGCATGATGACCGACACTCCCGCCTACAAGGTCCTTGCCCGGAAATACCGGCCCGAGACTTTCGCCGATCTGGTTGGACAAGAGGCGATGGTGCGCACCCTGCGCAATGCTTTCGCGGCGGACCGCATCGCGCAGGCCTTCATCCTGACCGGCATTCGCGGCACCGGCAAGACCACGACGGCGCGCATCGTGGCCAAGGGTCTGAACTGTACCGGGCCCGACGGCAAGGGTGGCCCCACCACCGATCCCTGCGGCCAGTGCGACGCCTGCCGGTCGATTGCCGAGGGCAATCATGTGGATGTGATGGAGATGGACGCGGCCAGCCGGACCGGGGTGGGCGACATCCGGGAAATCATCGACTCGGTGCATTACCGGGCGGCCTCGGCGCGCTACAAGGTCTATATCATCGACGAAGTGCACATGCTGTCGACAGCGGCCTTCAACGCGCTTTTGAAAACGCTGGAAGAGCCGCCCGCCCATGTGAAATTCATCTTTGCCACCACCGAGATTCGCAAGGTTCCGGTCACCGTGCTGTCGCGCTGCCAAAGATTCGACCTGCGGCGCATCGAACCCGAGGTGATGCTGGACCTTTTGCGCAAGATCGCCACCGCCGAGGGAGCGCAGATCAGCGACGACGCGCTGGCGCTGATCACCCGGGCGGCCGAGGGGTCGGCGCGGGATGCGACCTCGCTTCTGGATCAGGCGATCAGCCATGGCGCGGGCGAAACCAGTGCCGATCAGGTGCGCGCCATGCTGGGGCTGGCCGACCGGGGCCGGGTGATGGACCTGTTCGAGATGATCCTGAAGGGCGATGCCGCGCGCGCATTGGCGGAATTGTCGGGGCAATATGCCGCCGGGGCCGACCCGATGGCGGTGCTGCGCGATCTGGCGGAAATCGCGCACTGGATTTCGGTGGTCAAGATCAGCCCCGAGGTGGCCGAAGACCCCACCGTGCCGCCCGCCGAACGGGCGCGCGGCCTTGATCTGGCGCAGCGCCTGCCGATGCGGGTGCTGTCCCGGATGTGGCAGATGCTGCTGAAAGCCATCGAAGAGGTGGCGCTGGCCCCCAATGCGATGATGGCAGCCGAGATGGCGGTGATCCGATTGACCCATGTGGCCGACCTGCCCGACCCCGAAACCCTGATCCGGCAGTTGCAGACCACGCCGCGCCCGCCCGCGCCTACGGGCGGCGCGCCGGCCGGCGGGGGCCATGCGTCCACGCCGGGGACGCCAGTGTTGCAGACGCCGTCCGCGCCGATGCGTGCGCCCACGATGTCGGGCGGCGCACAGCCGGTGGTGGCGCAGGCCCCGGGTCTGGTCTTCGTGCACCTGCAGTCCGACCCGGCCGC